>NZ_JAAGPM010000010.1:0-112752 GCF_017104865.1 Burkholderia sp. Ac-20349 | reverse complement strand
CACCGCCGAGCGCGCCCGTGACCGTCGAGACGAGGCCGGTGACCGGTGCGAGCGGGCCGCCGCTCGTGCCGCCTGCTGCGCCACCGAGTGCGCCCGTTACCGTGGAGACAAGGCCGGTGACCGGTGCGAGCGGGCCGCCGCTGCCGCCCGTTGCACCGCCGAGCGCGCCCGTGACCGTCGAGACGAGGCCGGTGACCGGTGCGAGCGGGCCGCCGCTCGTGCCGCCTGCTGCGCCACCGAGTGCGCCCGTTACCGTGGAGACAAGGCCGGTGACCGGTGCAAGCGGGCCGCCGCTGCCACCCGTTGCACCTCCGAGTGCGCCGGTAACCGTCGAGACGAGGCCGGTGAGCGGAGCGAGCGGGTTGGTCACGCCGCCGGTGCCGCCCGTGAGCAGGCCGCCGACGGCCTTCACCGTGTTGCCCGTCGACGAAACCGTGTTGCCAAGGCCGGTCGTGACGGGGTTGCCGCCCGTCGACGCGAGCAGGGCGCCGGCCTGGTTCAGGCCGTTACCGACCGTGCCGAGCAGCGTGTTGACGGGCGCGCCGAGGCCGGTCGCCGTGCCGACCGTCTGGGTCGTCTGGCCGACCATCGTCGTGATCGGCGTGATGGCCGAGCTGACCGCCTGCGTGACTTGCTGGATCGGGCCGGTCGACAGTGCGTTGGTGAGGGTGGTGCCGCCGTTCGATACGGCGCCGCCGAGTGTCGATACGAGTCCGCCGACGGCGCCCGTGACCGGCGCGAGCGGCGTCAGCGGGCCGCTGCCGAGGCTCGAGACCAGGTTGCCCGTCTGCGTGACCGCGCCGCCGAGTTGGTTGACCACGCCGCCCGTGCTGGCGAGCGTGGTGCCGAGCGGATCCTTCGTCGCGCCGAGCTGGCCGAGACCGTTGCCAAGGCCGTTGCCGAGCGCGGTCACGGCGCCGCCGACGTTTTGCACGATGCCGCCAGCGGCCTGCGTGGTGGCCGGGTTGACGCCCGGCAGCGACTGGTTGGCGATGACGGAGCCGAGACCCGAGACGGTTCCGCCGACACCCGTGACGATGTTGCTGCTGCTTGCGAGGACAGTTCCCACTGGGTTCGACGACACACCCGAGGTGCCGGAGGTGCCGCTCGTACCCGACGTACCGCTGGTGCCGGAGGTACCGGAGGTGCCACTCGTGCCCGAGGTTCCGCTGGTGCCGGAGGTACCGCTCGTACCCGAACTTCCGCTGGTGCCGGAGGTGCCGCTCGTGCCCGAGGTACCGCTGGTGCCGGACGTACCGCCACCCGACGTGGAGATCGAATCGCCGGCGCCCGAGCTCGAGCCGCCGCCGAGCCCCTGGCTGATGGAGCCGGAGCCGCCGCACGCGGAGAGGGAAAGCATGGCTGCAACGGTGGCCGCGATCAGAGTCGTCCGGAACACGCC
Organism: Burkholderia sp. Ac-20349; assembly: GCF_017104865.1. Classification (NCBI taxonomy): domain Bacteria; kingdom Pseudomonadati; phylum Pseudomonadota; class Betaproteobacteria; order Burkholderiales; family Burkholderiaceae; genus Burkholderia; species Burkholderia sp. Ac-20349. Next base: position 111,350 of record NZ_JAAGPM010000010.1, on the reverse strand, counting down.
ATGAGGGATAACCTTAATGTCCATTTTGTCCTCGCATTAAAAATGTGTTGTGAACTGCGTTGTGTTGAGTGGTGCGCGGACTACTCTGCAACAGTCGTGCCATTTCGATGCCCGACGGTTCGACAACAGGTTTTAAACGGGGCAATTCCTTGTTGGAAAAGGAAGTTATGGAAATTGAAAGATTGTTGAATCTGTTTAAGCACAGATAAATGAGAACGGTTTCGACCGTTTCGTAACGTAACGTCACAACATTGGCGTTACGCGTGGGGCGTAACGTGGTGGCCGCGCAGGCTTGGTGGACGAGGCAATTGTTTTACTGGTGGATTAGGTGTGCACATCTAACCTATCGTAAATCCTATGTGTAAGTCATACCGAAACGCCGTACAAATACGCTGTGCTGCTGGTCATTTTTTCGATCCGAGTCGTTAAAAGAGGTTGGAAGTTAAATAGGATCGGATATAGAATCCGGAGCAGATGTAAGCAAATGTACGGTTCGGTACACAACGTTCGAGGAGGGGCACTATCGCGAATGTTAACTTGCATCAAATGTTGAGCCATGCCCCTCGGGGCAATCTATAAAGAAAGCGCACCTGGTTGTCGTTACAGCAAATGTGGCGAACAACGTGGGGCAAGCGGCCAGATATGCGGGGACGTATACGTATAAAAGGCCAAAAAACGTAAATACAGGCACGAGGAATAAAATGAAAGCACTCATCAAGCGCTTCCTTAAGGAAGAAGACGGGGTTACCGCGATCGAGTATGGTCTGATCGCGGGTCTGATTGCAGTTGCCATCATTGCTGGCGCCTCATCGGTGGGGACTAGCCTCAGCAGCACCTTCACGAAAATCGGAACCTGTGTCTCGTCGCCGAGCGCCGGGTGCTGGACGACGCCTGCCACCTGATAAGTAAAAACTGCCGGTTCCGAAAACACCTTGCGGCTTTGCGGCGGGCGAATTATTGACGTAATTCGCCCGCTGTCCTGGTCGCGGCAGGTCGCGACGTGATGGCTCATCTTTTTTTCATCGGGGCATTCCTGTGCTGGGCGGCATTCGTCGCGTCTAGCGATATCCGCTTTCGGCGTATTCGAAGCTCGCTGGTCGTCGCGGGGTTGGTCGGCGCATTGGTGGCTGCGACCATCGATCGAAATCCGTTCGGAATCTCGTTGTCCCAATCATTGGTCGGTGCGGCTGTGGGGCTGGTTTGTTTTTTCCCCTTGTTCGCATTGCGTGTAATGGGTGCAGCCGACGTCAAGGTATTCGCCGTACTGGGTGCATGGTGTGGTGCGCCAGCGCTGTTGTGGCTCTGGATTGTCGCGAGCCTCGCCGCAGGCGTGCACGCGCTCTGGGTGATGTTTCTGTCGCGTACGCCAGTCTCCGCACTGTACAAGCGCGCGACGCCCACGATGACGCTCGGTGCCCGTCGAGCGACGCCATACGCGGCGTTTCTGGTGATGCCTGCGGCTGCTTGGCTACTGCATCTTGTGTATGTGAGGGGAATGTGATGGCTCGGGGGACGCAAGCACGCCAGCCGTCCGCATGGCGGCGGCAACGGGGGGTGGCGGCGGTCGAGTTCGCTGTCGTGTTTCCTTTGTTCTTCCTGATCTTTTACGCGATCGTCACGTTCGGGATGGTTTTCATCATCCAGCAAAGTTTGACATTCGCGGCATCCGAAGGCGCACGCGCCGCGTTGAACTACACGTCTGTGCCGTGCGACCGGCTGCAGGTCAATGCGCGGAATGCGGTGACGCAAGCGTTGGCCGGCGCGCCCTGGTCGAGTAACGTCAGTTTCGCCGCGCAGGTTTCCACGTCGGCGCCGGCACCCACATCGACGCCCGGCGTGACCTGCGGCACGGCATTCGTATCGACGTCCACGTCCGCATTCAACGTGATGGTGACGACGACCTATTCATACGCGGCGAATCCGCTGATTCCGTGGATATTCCTGTTCAATGCGCCGCAGTTGCAGAGTAGCGCGACCGTGCAGGTTCAGCCCAGCATGCTTTGAATCGCACACCTATTGAATGTAGTCACCCGACCGTTGACACGCTCCAGAACCTGATTCCGGCATTCCCATACCAACATGGCCAACAATCTGACAAAAATCATCGCGGGGTTGCTGATTGCGATCGCTGTTCTGCTTGGGATCTACGCATGGATGCTCGGGCGCAGTACGTCGCGTCCCGTCCCTGTACAACCCACCGTCGCTGCGAACCCGGTACCCGTGGTCATTGCGACGCGCACGCTGCCGGTCGGTCAGCCGATTGCCGCCGATGCCCTGAAGGTTCAACCGACTGCTCCTGCGCCGGCCGGCGCGTTTGCCGATCCGGCCACGCTGGTGGGTCGCGTTCCCGCGAGGGACATCCCGGCGTCGACGCCGGTCGTGTCGGACGCACTGGTGTCCGGGCTCGCCGAGGACGTTCAGCCGGGCGAACGTGCGATTGCGGTTCGCGTCGACGAGACCAATGCGGTCGGCAACCGTCTGCGGCCCGGCAACTTCGTCGACGTATTCGTGAACCTGAAGCGTGAAGGGGGCGGCGGAATGTTCGATGGCGAAGTGTCGCAGACGCAGGCGCGGCTGCTGATGTCGAAGGTTCGCGTGCTGTCGTTCGGCGATGCGACACCGGAGCGCGACAGCGGCAGCAACACGAACGGCAATAACGGCCAGCCGAGCAACACGCGCATCGCGGTACTCGCGATACCGACCGCGCAGGTCGATGCACTGACGCTCGGCGAGGCGAGCGGCCGGCTGACGCTCGCGCTGCGCAATCCGCGCGACGACGAGCTTGCGACGCAAACGGTGGCGGTGCGCACCGACAACAAGCTGTCGCCGTCGGCGCTTGCCGCCGCCGGCGTATCGCTGCAACAACTGTCCGGCACGTCGAGGACCGCAGTGGCCAACATGAATGTGCCGCCGCTGCCGTCGCGCCTGCCGCCTGCGGTGCGGCCAGGCGGCAGCGGTAGCAGCGGTGGCGGCGGCAGCATCGAGGTAATCCGGGGCGGCCGGTCGGAAACGGTTGCGTATTGAACAACATCGATGGCCATCGATATCAGCGACGACAAGTAACGGCCGTGCGACGGTCCAATAAACAATGAAAAACTCACTGATTGCATTCGCGATTGCTCTCTGGACCCTGACATTCGCCTCCTTTGCAAGCGCGAGCAGCACGATCGAGCTCGCGGTTGGCGCGCAGCGGCAGATTTCCGCCGGCCGCGCGCTGCAGCGGGTCGCCGTCGGCGATCCGGCGATCGCCGATGTGCTGATCATGAAGGGCAGTCGTGCCGGTTCGGTGCTGCTGATCGCGAAAGCGCCGGGGGCGACGAACGTGATGTTGTGGGAGCGCGGTCACGACGAACCGACGGTCTGGAGCGTCGAAGTCGTCGACGCGGCTGCGCAAGCGGTACTCGATGGCTCGACGCCGCAGGTGAAAGCGTACGGCGGGACATCGGTGCTGCGGGGAACGTCGGCATCGCTCGATGCGCACGAGCGGGCCGCGGCGGTTGCCAAAAACATGAGCCCCAAGGGCACGGTGATCGATCGCTCGACGCTGGTCGGCAAGAACGTGGTGCAGGTCGACGTGCGGGTGGTGGAATTCAGCCGCTCGGTGCTCAAGCAAGTCGGCTTCAACTTCTTCAAGCAGAGCAACGGATTTTCGTTCGGCTCGTTCTCGCCGGGCGGCGTGCAATCGTACGGCGGCGGATCGGGGCCGGGCACGGGCGGGTACATTCCCACGCTCGGCGCACCGGTTGCCTCCGCATTCAATCTGGTTGTGAACGCCGCGGGACGTGGCATCTTCGCTGACCTGTCGCTGCTCGAAGCAAACAACATGGCGCGCGTGCTCGCGGAGCCGACGCTCGTCGCGCTGTCCGGCCAGAGCGCCAGCTTCCTCGCAGGCGGCGAGATTCCGGTGCCGTCGCCGCAGGGGCTCGGCTCGACTGCGATCCAGTGGAAGCAATACGGCGTCGGGCTGTCGCTGACGCCGACGGTGCTGAGCCCGAGCCGGATCGCGCTGAAGGTCGCACCGGAATCGAGCCAGCTCGACTTCGTGAACAGCGTGACGATCAGCGGCGTTGCCGTGCCGGGCATCACAACGCGCCGTGCCGATACGACGGTCGAACTCGGCGACGGCGAGAGCTTCGTGATCGGCGGCCTGATCGACCGCCAGACGATGTCGAACGTGAACAAGGTGCCGCTGCTCGGTGACCTGCCGATCATCGGCACGTTCTTCAAGAACCTGAACTACCAGCAGAACGACAAGGAATTGCTGATCATCGTGACCCCGCATCTCGTCGCACCGATTGCGAAGGGGGCGGTACTGCCGGCGACGCCCGGCGAGTTGTCCGAGCAGCGTGATGGGCCGGTGTGGCGATCCTATCTGGGCGGCGCGGCGTCGCCGGATGCAGCACCGGGGTTTTCAAGATGAATGTGAAGCATTGCGCGTTGCGGCACATTGCTACGCCTTGCGTAATCGGGGGTGTTCGACATGAATGCACGAACTCAATCATTGTGTGAACCCGCCGTGACCGACTACTTCGTTTGCGCATCGACAAAGGAAGCGCATGTGCGCTGGCTGGCCGATACGCTGGTGTCGGCCGGGGCGGTCGAGGCCGCGTCGCTGGAGCCGGGTGCGCTTGCGCAGCGCATCACGGGGCTCAATCCGGCCCTGGTGTTCATCGATTTCTCCGAACGCAGCGATGCAGCGAGCGTCGCCGCTGCCACGGTACGCGCAGCGCATCCGGGGTTGCCGATCGTTGCGCTCGGCTCGCTCGCCCAGCCGGAAAGCACGCTCGCTGCACTGCGTGCGGGTGTGCGCGACTTCATCGACGTGTCGGCCTCGGCCGAGGATGCACTGCGGACGACGCGTGGTCTGCTGACTCACGTCAGCGAGCCGACGAGCCGCCACGGCAAGGTCGTCGCACTGCTCGGGGCGCGTGCCGGCATGGGCGTCAGCACGTTTGCCGCGAATCTCGCGGTCTGGCTGCAGAAGCGGGCGCTCGGCCCAGGGTCGACAGGCAGCCCGGACGGCGGCGTGCCGGCCGGTCGCCAAACCGCGCTGATCGATCTGGGGTTGCCAGCCGGTGACGGTGCGCTGTTCTTGAATACGCGCTGCGAATTCCATTTCATCGACGCCGTGCAGAACCTGCGCCGCATCGATCGCACGTTCGTCAACACCGCACTCACGCGGCACCAGAGCGGCGTCGCACTGACGACACTGCCGCCGGACCTGGGCGCGTTGCGCGACGTGTCTTATGCGTCATGCATCGGTTTGCTGAACCGTTTTCGCGCGTTCTTCGACCAGCAGGTCGTCGACCTCGGCGGGTTCTCGAATCGCGAGTTCGTCATGCAGATCGCCGCATCGGCAGACGAGTCGTGGCTTGTCTGCGATCAGGGTGTCGCATCGATCGTGTCGGCGGCCGACTTGCTCACCGGGCTGCGCGATGCGGGCGTCGATACCGACCGCGTCAAGCTCGTGGTCAATCAGTACGATCCCGCGCTGGACCTGATGCCGGGGCAGATCGCCGAGCGTCTCGGCTTGTCGCTGGTCGGCACCTTGCCCGCGCGTCGCGTCGCGATCGGCCATGCCGCGAACCAGGGACGGCTCATCGTCGATGCGGCGGAGCGCGATCCGTATGTACGCGCACTCGAATCCCTCGCCGCGCGGCTGCCCGGCGTATCGGGCATGGCGGGCGCGTCGCGCGCCGCGCCGGGCCTGTCCGCGCTCAAGCGTTTCATTAAACCCTCGTCCAAGCGGTCATAACCGATGGCACACGACATTCAATTTGCCGACGGCGCAGCGCCGTTCTCCCAGACGCAGCAATTCCACGACATCAAGAATGCCGCGCACGAGCATCTGCTGACGCGTATCGAGGAACTGGGCGCCGAGTTCGGCCGATGGTCCCGCGAGGCGATCAATCAGTTCGTCGATCTCGAGATTGACAGCTTCGTGCGCCTGCGTCGCATTCCGCTCAACGAGAACGAGGTGCGCACGATCGCCGAAGCGCTGACGAAGGAACTCGCGGGCTTCGGGCCGATCGAGGATCTGCTCGCGGATCCGGCGGTCGAGGACATCCTGATCAACGGCTATAACGACGTGTACGTGTCGCGCCACGGGATTCTCGCGAAGCTGCCGGTGCGCTTCACCGACAACGCGCATTTGCTACGCATCGTGCGCCGGATTCTTGCGCCGATCGGGCGTCGCCTCGACGAGTCGAACCCGATGGTCGACGCGCGACTGCCGGATGGCGGACGCGTGAACGTCGTGATCGAGCCGCTGTCGATCGACGGCCCGATCGTGTCGATCCGGAAATTCCGCAAGGATCCGCTCAAGCCCTCGGACCTGCTCGGCAACGGCACCTACAACGAAGAGATCGGTGCGTTGCTCGAGGCGGCGGTCGAGGCGCGTTGCAACGTGCTCGTGTCGGGTGGCACGAGTTCGGGGAAGACGTCGCTGCTTAACGCGCTTGCATTCCACATTCCGGAGGCCGAGCGTGTCGTGACGATCGAGGATACGGCCGAACTGTCGCTGAATCACCCGCACGTCGTGCGTCTCGAGAGCCGTCCGGGCGGTTTCGACGGAACCGGCGTCGTGTCGATTCGCGACCTGCTGCGCAATACGCTGCGAATGCGCCCGGACCGGATCATCGTCGGCGAAGTGCGCGGCGGCGAAGTGCTGGAAATGCTGCAGGCGATGAACACGGGCCACGACGGCTCGATGGGCACCGTGCACGCGAGCTCGCCGCGCGAGTGCTTGTATCGTCTCGAAATGCTCGCCGGTTTCGCGGGCTTCCAGGGGACCGAATCGAGCCTGCGTCGCCAGATCGCGAACGCGATCGACTTCATCGTGCAGATCGGGCGACTGTCGAATGGACGCCGCCGGATTCTGTCGATCACCGAGGTGACCGGGTTGTCCGACAACATCATCGCGACGCAGGAGCTGTATCGCTACGAAGCGCGCGTGACGCCGGAGGGCGAGGAGGTCGATAACTGGGAGTCGCTGGGTATCCATCCGCATTCGCCGAAGCTCGCACGTTTCCGCCAGACGTTGATGAACAGCGGATTGGGTGGCGGCGGGTTCGGCGGCAGCGGTTTCGGTCGCGGCGGGGGCTTCAATGTATAGCGCGATGGTCTGGATGCTCGCGGTCGCAATGGTGTGCGTGGCATCGGCGCTGATGTTGTGGCGACATGCGGAAACTCGGCGCGTGCGCACCGATGCAAAGCGCTTCATCGACAGCCGGCTTGAACCCGGTGCACGCGCGGCTTCGCCGTCTGCAAGACCGGCGTCATCCGCTGCGTCGCGGACTGTGGCGTCATCCGGTGGCGTGCGCAACGCGACATCTCGTGCTTTCTGGGCGCACTGGTACGCGGTCGCGACGGAGTATCTGACCAATCTCGTGAACCGCGCCGGGATCGAAGGCGCGCGCGGCAAGGCGATCGTCGCGCTGGCCGTGCTCGTCGCGATTGCGTCATTCGCGGGCAGCCGCGGCGGCGCGCTCGCGTGCTTCGCCGCGCTGGTCTGCGGGGCTGCGATTTTTGGCATCTGGATCGCATCGCGCATCCAGCGGCGGCGCCTGAAGATCGTCCGGCAGATCCCGTCGTTTCTCGACGGGATCGTGCGACTGGTGACGCTTGGCAACAGCGTGCCAGCCGCATTTCAGGCAGCGCTGCTGACGACGGAGGAACCGCTGCGCGGGTGTCTCGATCACGTGTCGCGGATGTTGCGGACGGGTGTCGAGATCGACCGCGCGATGCTCCATATTGCGAAGATCTATCGGGCGCAGGAATTCGAACTGCTCGGGTCGGTGCTGCGCTTGTCGGTCAAGTATGGCGGCCGCGCGGACGTGATGCTCGAACGCATGGCCGTATTCATGCGTGACCTCGAGCAGGCGGAGCGCGAGCTGACGGCGATGTCGGCCGAGACGCGGCTATCGGCGTTCGTGCTTGTGATGCTGCCGATCGCGATCGGCAGTTTCGTCGTGATGACCAATCCGAAGTATCTGGAAGGGATGTGGATCGACCCGGGCGGAAGAACGCTCCTCATCTTCGCGTTCCTGATGCAGGTCGCGGGAACCGTGTGGTTGTATCGAATGGCTCGACTCAGGTGATGCGATGACGGCAACTCAGATCGGATCGGTTGCTCTGGCGCTTGGCGCGCTAGGCGTGCTGTTGTTTGGACTGATTGCGTTGATGCGTGCGAGCGCCGCGTCGCGTGCTGAACGCGCGCTGGCCGATGCGCTCGACCAGCGCATGGCAACACGCGACGCGGCCAAGGTACGGCCCACGGCGGAGGACGCGACCGACGCGAAACCGGTTTCTCCCGGCCGTCAGCGCATCGAGCGCATGCTTGCGCGACTGTCCGCGGCGGGGATGCGCTGGCTCGATACCGGGTTCGGCAAGCACATTGTCGCGGAAGAGGATCGCCGCATTCTCGAGCAATGCGGCTACGTCGATTCGCGCACGCGCGGACTGTTCCTGAGCGCGCGGATCGCGTGCGGGATCGGGTTGCCGATTCTGTTCGCGATATTCGCCAGCGGACGGATGAAGGGCGCGTACTGGATGATCGGGATGTTCGCCGCATTCGGGCTCGGTTTCATGCTGCCGAAGCTTTACGTGCAACGCCGTGCCGCCGCTCGTCGCCAAAGCGTCGTCGATGAACTGCCGTTGTTCGTCGACATGCTGCGCCTGTTGCAGGGTGTCGGGCTGTCGCTGGATCAAAGCCTGCAGGTCGTGACCAACGATTTCCGCGGGATGATGCCGGTGCTGTCGTCGGAGGTCGGCATCGCACAGCGTCAGTTCGCAGCAGGCCGCACGCGCGATCAGTCGATGCAGCGGTTGTCGGGCGGGTTCGAAAACGAGGACTTGCGTGCGATTGCCCGGTTGATGGTGCAGGTCGACAAGCACGGCGGCGCGGTGCAGGAGCCGCTCAAGCAGTTCGGCGACCGGCTGCGGGAGACGCGCCGCGCGATGCTTCGCGAGCGGATCGGCCGACTGACCGTGAAGATGACGGGTGTCATGGTCCTGACGCTGTTACCCGCGCTGCTGATCGTAACGGCAGGGCCCGGGTTGCTGGCAGTGCTGCATGCGCTGTCGGCGCATCAATGATGGGTGGAAGGGGCGACGATGAAGCGGATCATCAGGATGACGAGGCACGCAAGTATGGTGGCGGCGGTGCTGCTGCTGGGTGCTTGCGCGTCCAAGGAAAGCGGCTACGGCGTCGGCGCGCAGACCGAACGCGCGGCGCTGATTCATGCGGCTGACCAGAAACAGGCGGTGCCGGATACGCCCGCGATGTATCTCGGTCTGATCCAGCGGATGCAGGCGCAGGGTCTCTATTACGCGTCGCTTGCGCATATCGATGCGTACGACAAGACGTACGGCGTGTCGCCGGACACGATCCTGCTGCGCGCAGACGCACTGCGCATGACCGACCAGCCTGCTGCCGGCGCGGCCGCCTATACGCAGTTGCTCAAGACGCCGCTCGCCGCTCGCGGTTACCGGGGGCTCGGGTTGATCGCCGGTGCGGCCGGCGATTTCGGTCATGCGGTACAGGCCCTGACGCAGGCGACCGAACTCGAGCCGACCGACGCGTCGCTGCTGTCCGATCTCGCCTACGCGAAATTGCGTAGCGGCGATGTGGTCGGCGCGCGGGTGCCGCTGATGAAGGCGGCGGAGCTGGATCAACGCAATCCGAAAATCGTCAGCAACCTCGCGCTGTATTTGCTCGCGGCCGGGCGCACACAGGACGCGCAGCGGCTGATGAACCAGCAGCATCTGTCGGCGGATATTCGCAAGGACATCGTCGGCGATGCCGCAAAAATTACGGCGGCTGCACATGCACAGCAGCGTGCGGTCGCAACGCCACCGGTGGTGTCGCGGCGCACCGCGACCGCGCCGATCACGCCGATGGCAAACAATTTTGGCTATGACCAGACCGTGCCATTGCTGCAACGGTTTGCACAATGAACAGAACAGACAGGCGGGGAACGACATGAATAACAACCATCAGCGGGCTATGCGTGCGGGGCGGATCGCAGTACTGGGCGCGATCATTTGCATGGCAATGGGCACCGCAGTCGTACATGCGCAGCAAGTTACGGCGCCAGCCGCATCCGACGTCGACCGTTCGACCAGGGCATGGCTTTCGATGCAGCGAGACAACCGTGCGGCGGCGCCGGTGCAGCCGATGCTCGGCGATGTCGCGTCGCTCGTTTATCAGCGTTATCTCGATTCGTTCAAGAACAAGATTCCGCAGTCGATGATGAGCACACTCGGCAGTTCGTCCGGCGGCATGTCGGGTAGCGGGCAGAGTGCGCAGTAAGCGAGATGACGATGCGGGCAGATCAAGCATATGGGTCTCGGCGGCGCGGCGCTCGCTCGCCGGGCAAGCGACGTCAACGCGGCTCCATCATGGTCATGGCGGCGATCTGGGTCATGGTCGCGATCGTTGTGCTCGGGGTGATCGACATCGCGAATCTGTATTTGCAGAAGCGGGATCTGCAGCGGATCGCGGACATGGCCGCATTGGCGGCCGTGCAGCCGATGTCGAACGATCCGGTCAGTTGCCTGAACGACGCACAAAACAATGTGACGACGAGTGCCACCATCAACGACAAGGGCTATGCATTTACGTTGATAGCTGCCACGGCGACGGGCAATCCTACCGCGGGAAACGACCAGATTGCCGTCAGCTGCGGAAGTTGGGATTCGTCGAGCGCTTACGTGACGCCGGCGTCGACTGCGGCGAATGCGGCGCAGGTAACGGTGTACCGGCAGGTGAACTACTTCTTCCTGGGGCTGCTGATCCAATTGAGCGGGCGACAGACCTCTGTCTACGCGACGGCTACCGCACGTGCGTCGGCAATCGACACGTTCAGCGTGGGTTCGACGCTTGCGAGCCTGAATACCTCCTCGTCCGCGATACTCGATCCGCTACTCACCGGATTGCTGGGGGCCTCGGCCAACGTCAACGTCGGCCTGGCCAACTACCAGGCGTTGGCCGGAGCAAACGTTACGCTGGGGCAGTTGGCGACGGTGGCGACCCAACTCGGCACGGGGGGCATGTCGGGTCCCGCCAGCATCGGGAAGTTGCTCGGTCTTAATCTGACCGTCTCGGATATCCTGAACCTCACCGCCACGGCGGTGGGCAGCAATACCACGGTGGGCACGGTGCTCTCTGCGCTAAGCAACAGTGTTGGCGCCAATGTCAATATCAACAAGATCTCTTTGGGGAGTCTCCTTCAATACTCGGGCAGCAACGCGGAGGCGGCGGCGAACGCGAGCATCAATGTGCTTCAGTTGCTGCTCACGACAGCGGAGATCGGTGCATACAACAGCGGGCTGACACTGTCGGTCAATTCAACAAGCTGCCCCAGTAGTGCGTTCTGTCCGCTCATTTCAGCGGTGTCGTCGCTGGTTCGAGTCAATAACCTGCAATTGCAGGTGCTGGCGCCACCGTCGATCGGAATAGGCGAAGCCGGACAAGTGAACGGCATATGGCGCACGCAGGCGTCGCAAGCGGAGATCGGGCTCCTCGTCGACGTGCAGGTGCTGTCGGATCCGCCACCGTTGGGACTCCCCGGCCTGTTGACGCTTCAGCTTACAGGGCCACATTTGCCCCTCTACATCATTCTGGGTGGGCCGGGTCGGGCCTGGCTGGCCAGTACGAGTTGCCAGTCGACCCCGGCATCGAGCACCGCGACGTTCGGCGCATTGCCGGGCGTGGCGATGATTTGCGCCGGACAGACTACCGCCGGGAAGTTGAATCTCAATGCCCCGAGCTGTGCGACCAGCAGCGGCACGCTTTCTGTGGCGCAGCTGTCGGGGTCAGGGCTCCTCGCGAATTTTTCGCTTCTGCAACTCAATCTGTCGCTGCCGAACCCCGTAGCATACGTTGGGACCAGCGCCAGCACGCCGATCTACAGTGGGCCGCCATTGCCTTCGACTCCAGGCGCACTGAGCAGCAGTCTGCAGTTGTCGGGGACGGGAATCGTGTATCCGAACAATTCGCAATACTCGTTCTGCAATACCAAGCCGAGTAACGGTGCATGCACGTCGTCCGCATGGTCTCCGGGACCCAATTGGACCACGTCGTCGACAGCGACCAACTCGCTCAATGTGCAGCTGACCAATCTGTTGAACGGCACGGCGATTCAGCTCAACGTGGCAGGGCTGGATCTATCGATCCTGACCCAGATTCTCAAGCCGCTCACGGATCAGCTCATTCCTCTGCTGCTCGGGCTCGTCAACCCGTTGATCAACTTGTTGGTCACACCGTTGCTGACGGCATTAGGATTGCAAATCGGCCAGGTGACCGTGATACAACATGGCCTGACTTGCAATGCCCCGCAAATCGTTCATTGAAAGCATCAACAATGAGAAACACCTCCGCAATCGAAGAGCTCGACCTGTACGTCTGGGAAGGCAAAGCGGACATTGTCGACCGCGTTGCCCGCTGCATGGCGAGCTTCGACGTCGAAGTGATCCGCGCCGACAATGCGGAAATCTCGCCGGAGCGCGCTGCCTTGCGGCCGTCGCTGGCGATCATCAGCGTGACGATGATCGAAACCGGCGCGGCGTTCCTGCGCGACTGGCAGGCCAACATCGGCATGCCGGTCGTCTGGGTCGGCGCGGCGCGCGACCACGACGCGTCGCAGTATCCGCCCGAGTATTCGCATATCCTGCCGCTCGACTTCACCTGCGCCGAACTGCGCGGCATGATCGGCAAGCTCGTCACGCAGCTGCGTGCGCATACGGCTGAAACGTCGCATCCGACCGAACTCGTCGCGCACTCGGAATCGATGCAGGCACTGCTGCACGAAGTCGATACGTTTGCCGACTGCGACACCAACGTGCTGCTGCACGGCGAAACCGGCGTCGGCAAGGAACGCATCGCGCAACTGCTGCACGAAAAGCATTCGCGTTACCGGCACGGCGAATTCGTACCGGTGAACTGCGGCGCGATTCCCGACGGCCTGTTCGAATCGCTGTTCTTCGGTCATGCGAAAGGATCGTTCACGGGCGCGGTTGTTGCGCATAAAGGCTATTTCGAGCAGGCGGGGGGCGGCACGCTGTTCCTCGACGAAGTCGGCGATCTGCCGCTGTACCAGCAGGTCAAGCTGCTGCGCGTGCTCGAGGACGGCGCGGTGCTGCGCGTCGGGGCGGCGACGTCGGTCAAGGTCGATTTCCGCCTGGTCGCGGCGAGCAACAAGAAGCTGCCGCAGCTCGTGAAGGATGGCCTGTTCCGTGCCGATCTCTACTACCGGCTCGCGGTGATCGAGCTGAGCATTCCGTCGCTGGAAGAGCGCGGCGCCGTCGACAAGATCGCGCTGTTCAAGTCGTTCGTCGCGCAGGTCGTCGGCGAGGATCGGCTCGCTCAGTTGTCCGATCTGCCGTACTGGCTGACGGATTCGGTCGCCGACAGCTATTTCCCCGGCAACGTGCGTGAACTGCGCAACCTCGCCGAGCGTGTCGGCGTGACGGTGCGGCAGACGGGCGGGTGGGATGCCGCGCGGTTGCAGCGGCTGATTGCGCACGCGCGCAATTCGGCGCAGCCGGTACCGGCGGAGAGCGCAGCCGAGGTCTTCGTCGACCGCAGCAAGTGGGACATGAACGAGCGCAGCCGCGTCATTGCGGCGCTCGACGCAAACGGTTGGCGGCGTCAGGACACAGCGCAGCAGCTCGGCATCAGCCGCAAGGTATTGTGGGAAAAAATGCGTAAATATCAGATCTTCGACGAGGAGCCCGAGACCCGCGAAAGTGAGTAATTAATGAGATAAAATCGCGCTGAATTATAACGACTCGGGCGGGAATAGAACTTCATGAGCCATAAGACGGGGTTGGGAAGGGCGTGCGTATTGCTCGCCCTGGTGGGGGGCATGCAGGGCGCATACGCGCAAAGTCTGGCAGACAGCGGTTCGCCGGCAGTACAGCAGGCGTCGGCGCCGGTTGCGGCAATTCCGGTGATCGATTCGCAGACGTCGGTGCAGCCGCAGGCGGGTGAATCGACGGGGCCGAGCACGGTCGACGACCTGCAGCGCCAGATCCAGTCGCACACGCTGACGGAAATGCGCACGAGCTATAACGGCAGCTACGGCGCGAGCCTGCTGTTCAACGTCAAGGACGGTGCGTACTTCGTTGCGCTGTTCCAGCAGAAGGCGTTCTGGCGCGTGATCAAGACTTACGACGAAACGCGTGCGGAAGCGATCTATCGCGATTTCTCGCATCAGGCGGAGCGGCTGGCCGTGAACGAACTGCGGGCAGCGAAGCTGGAATCGCAGAAAGCGCAAATGGACAAGCAGATCGAAGTCACGCAGGATCGCGCGCGGCGCCTGCAGGCCGATATCTCGATCGCCCGCCAGCAGCAGGCGGCAGTCGCGGATCGCCAGAAGAGCGTACGCAACGAGACGGCCGCATTGCAGGCGCAGCAGGCCGAGTTGCAGTCGCAACTGCGTGCGTTGCAGCAGCAGGTGCGTTCGTTGCAGCGCGAGGCCGATGCGGGCCTGCCGACGACGGCACACTGAACCCGACGGCGGTGCGGCGACATGCCGCGCCGGCCGCACAAGTAAAAAGGGCAAGCCGGTTGGCTTGCCCTTTTGTTTTACTGGCCGTCCGGCACGATTCGCCGGCGGCGTGTCACGATCACCGGCCCGTTGCCGCCGCGCGAATCCGACGGCGATGCGCTGCCGGATGCGTCGCCGGCGTCGCGTGGCGCGCCGTAGCTTTCGCGCGGTTCACGGGGTTCGCGCGGGGCGCCGTAGCCTTCGCGCGGCTCACGCGAGCCGTAACCTTCGCGCGGTTCGCGCGAGCCATAGCCTTCACGCGGTTCGCGGGAGCCGTAACCGCCGTCGCCGCGCGATTCGCGCGAGCCGCCGTGCGAGCCGTACGGGCTGTGACCGCCGCCTTCACGGCCACCCGGGCGCCCGCCGGTGCGCGGCCCGCGGGGGCCGCTGCCACCCGGGCGCGAGCCGCCCGTGTCGAGCTGGATCGTGGAAATCGCGCGCTTGTAGATGCCTTGCAGACCCACGGGGGTGCGCAGCATCACCAGGTACTGGTCGAACGACTCGATACATCCCGTCAGACGAATGCCGTTGACGAGATAGATTTCAACGCGCTTACGTTCCTTGCGCGCCGAATTGATGAAGTCGTTTTGCGGATGGGATTCTGCGGGATTGGCCATTGAGGTGCGGCAGGAGCCTGCGTCAGAGAATATGTTGTGCGTGTGTGTGGCGTGGTCGTCCACAAGGTGTTTGGCGGGATTCTACCCTGTTCAATCGGGGAGCGCGTAGCCGTGATTGTGTCGAACCGTAACCCACTATAGACGTTCCAGCGCATTTTCGCGATTCGGCCGAACGGCCAATGTCATTTCGTTACGCCGCGTTACGACTCTCGCAGTGCCGTATCACCTTGGTTCGCGCGCCGCGCGTACATTCGGTCGAGCGAGCCGGGCGGGCCGGCATATCAGGGATTCAGAACATGAACAAGAGACGATGGGCAGGGTGGGTCGGGGCCGTGGCGTTGCTGGCTTCCGGCAGTGCGATGGCGGGGCATGTCGACCTGTCGGTCGGCATCGGCGTACCGGTCGCGCCGGTCTATGTCGAACCGGCGCCGGTCTATGTGGCGCCGCAGCCGGCGGTGGTCGCCTATCCGGGCTACGGATACGGCTACTACGGCGATGACGACGACGATCGCTATCGCAAGTGGCGCAAGCACTATTACAAGCAATGGCACCGGCACCACGGCGACGACGATGACGATTGAGCCCGAGGCCGGCCCCGCCGGCGCGCATCAGAACGCGTAGTCGGGGTTTTTCGGGTCGAATGCGGTGTCGTCGAGTGTCGCCGGTGCGATTTTCTCGATGACGATCCGCTCGAAGATCTTGCCGTCGTTGTCATAGGACTCGACGGTCCGGAAATAGGGCGCGTGCAGGTCGAGCCCGAGGACTTCCTTCTTCGCGTAGAACTGCGGCCGGCCGGTCGGCGTTTCGTAGGTGAGCGCGACCACGCGCACGCCGCCGATCGTCCTGGTTTCCACATCGGTCGGCCGCTGCACGCCGGCTTCCACGTATTTCTTCCCTTCGGTCAGGTACAGGTTCGTGATGAACTCGGTGCCCAGATCCGTCACCTGGTGATTCGACTGGGCGCGCGCGAGTGCGCCGTCGAGTGCCGTCCACAGCGGAATCTTGCCGAGCAGGCCGCCGAGGTGACCGTACATCTCGTCCTTGCGCTGCGTCGCGTCGTAGATGGTCTCCTGGCCGGCGTGCGCACCGCCCGGCAGCCATTTCGCATAGACGCGCAGCGGCTCGCGGGTGGTCTTCACGAGCATGTGGTCGGGCGTATCGGACCATTTTCCGCTGATGCGCTCCTGGCGCACCATCGTGAACTGGTATGACGGATAGCCGTTGGGACCCTTACGGATATACAGCGGTACGGCGAGCGGATCGAGTCCCTTGAAGAGCGCCGTGAGCGTCGCGTCATCGAGTTGCGCGAGCGTGCCGCGCTGTGCGGCCGTGCGCAGCCAGCGCGCCTGCTGCGCGACCGGCTCGCGCGTGACTTTCGCGAGATCCGCCGGCAGCGCGACACCCGCTGCCGCGCCCGCGGCGGCGGCCGTTTCCTGTGCATGCAGGCCCGCCTGTCCGAGCGACAACAGGCAGGCGACTGCCACGGCGGCGGCATGCCGCGCGTGGCGCTTCTTTCCTTCGTTCATCGACGGCGTCTCCCGGGGCGATGGATCGTTCAGCCTTGCTTCGCGGCCTTGATTTTGGCGAGTTCCTCGTCGCGCAGCGCGCGGCGCAGGATCTTGCCGACGTTGGTCTGCGGCAGCGCGTCGCGGAACTCGACGAATTTCGGCATCTTGTAGCCGGTCAGGTTCTTGCGGCAATGCGCGAGCACGTCGTCGACCGTCAGCGACGGGTCGCGGCGCACGACGAACACCTTGATCCGTTCGCCTTGTATCTCGTCAGGAATGCCGATCGCCGCGGCTTCGCTGATACCCGGATGCATCACCAGCACTTCCTCGATCTCGTTCGGATACACGTTGAAGCCCGACACGAGGATCATGTCCTTCTTGCGGTCGATCAGGCGGATGAAGCCGCGTTCGTCCATCACGCCGATGTCGCCGGTGCCGAGCCAGCCGTCGGCGTCGATCACCTTGGCCGTCTCGTCGGGGCGCTGCCAGTAGCCGCGCATCACCTGCGGACCGTGCACGCACAGCTCGCCCGGTTCGCCGATGGGCGCCCAGGTGCCGTCCTCGCGGCGAAAGCGCACGAGGGTGGACGGCGCGGGCAGGCCGATCGACCCGCTGAACGCGGCCATGTCGTTCAGGTCCACGGGGTTCATCGTGACGATCGGCGAGCATTCGGTCAGGCCGTAGCCTTCGACGACCGGCCGGCCCGTCACTTGCTGGAAGCGCTCCGCGACCGCGCGCTGCATCGCCATCCCGCCCGCCATCGCGAGCTTCAGCTTCGAGAAATCGCGCTTGCGGAATTCCTCGTTGTCGAGGAACGCGTTGTACAGCGTGTTGATGCCGGTGATGCCGGTGAACGTCTCGTTGCGGATGATCTTCATCACCATCGTCATGTCGCGCGGGTTCGCGATCAGGATGTTGCGCCCGCCGAGCCCCATGAAGATGAATGCGTTCACCGTCAGCGAATAGATGTGATACAGCGGCAGCGGCGTGAGCACGGTTTCGACGTCGCCCGATACCTGGTCGGCGATCCAGGCCTTCGCTTGCAGCAGGTTCGCGATCAGGTTGCCGTGCGTGAGCATCGCGCCTTTCGCGACGCCCGTCGTGCCACCCGTGTATTGCAGGAACGCGAGGTCGTCGCGCGTGATCTTCACGGGTTGCGGCTTGCCGCGTGCACCGAGCGCGAGGGCGGAGCGCAACCGGATGGCCTGCGGCAGGTGGTAGGCCGGCACGAGCTTCTTCACGTGCTTCAGCACGAAATTGATCAGGCGTCCTTTCGCATTGAAGCCGTCGGCGAGCAGGTCGCCGAGCGCGGTGACGACGACGTTCTTCACCTGCGTTTCCGGCAGCGCGTCCTGCAGCGTGCGCGCGAAGTTCTCGAACACGACGATCGTCTGCGCGCCGCTGTCCTTCAGCTGGTGCGCGAGTTCGCGCACGGTGTAGAGCGGATTGACGTTGACGACGATCGCGCCGGCCTTCAGCGTGCCGAACAGCGCGACCGGGTACTGGAACGTGTTCGGCAGCATGATCGCGACGCGGTCGCCGGGCTTGACGCCGAGGCTTTGCAGATACGACGCGAACGCGTCGACTTTCCGCGCGAGCGTGCGGTAGGTCATCGATGCGCCTGCGCTCACATAGGCGACGCGCTCGGCGAAGCGGCTCGTGCATTCGTCGAAGAACTGCACGAGCGATGCATATTGCGTGACGTCGATCTCGTGCGGGACGCCGGGCGGGTATGACGCGTACCAGATACCGTCGGAGTTCGGCGGAACCTGGGCCGCTGCGGGTGCTGCGGAAGATGACATGACATGTCTCCGGTCTGTGCTCTCGGCGACGGCGGGTGCTTCAGCGCCCGCCCGTGCCCCGTGCCGCACGGTCGATCGACGGGAACGTCTCGACGCCCCGCGTGACCGCGCGTTTCAATCAAATCGTGAACAGGAAGTCGCGCGTGGCCTCGCGCGCTCAGTTCGTGGAATGCAGCGTCGCCGTATCGGCGGTGGTCGCGCCCGACTGCGGCAGCCCGAACGCTTCGCTCGCGCCTGCGTCGTCGAGCACGGCCGCGAAGATCGACAGTTGCGCGCTGTCGGGCATCGGCGCTTTCAGCGCGGCGACGATCAGCGACGACAGTCGCGCGATCATCTGCACGTCGTTCATCGTGCGGCCTTGCGAGAACTCGTCGATCAGGCTTTCCGTTTCGGCGCCGGCGAGCGCGCCGGACAGCGCGCCGATCGCGAAGTGCAGGCGCCAGCCGAGCTCCGTGCGCGGCAGGTGCGGCAAGGCCCGCTGGAACGCGTCGAAGAAGCGGCCCGCGACGCTCGCGTAGTGCGCGGTCAGGAAGTTGCGCACGAACGGCGACGGGTCGGTGTATGCACGGCCGATCAGGCGCAGGAACCCGGGCCCGCCGCGCTCGGGATTGCGCGATGCCTTCAGCGCGGGAATGAACATCGCGCCGAGCACGTGCTCGCAGGTGATGTGCGTGCCGAGTTGCGCATCGAAGCGGTCGAGGATGCCGAGGCGTTCCTGGTTGAGCTGGTCGAGCCGGCGCGACAACATCGCGTGAATCAGCGCTTCCTTGCTGCCGAAGTGGTAGTTGACCGCGGCCAGGTTGACCGCCGCGCGCGAGGTGATCTGGCGCATCGACATCGCCTCGAAGCCATGCTCGATGAACAGATCCTCCGCCGCATCGAGGATGCGTGCCTTCGTCCCACCGGTCTGCCGAGTGCCGGATGACCGCGCCCCGGACGGCCGTCCCGCGGATGGCCGTCCTTCCTGACTTACTGCCATGTCCCGCCTCCCATGCCGGTCGCCCGGCCGCGAACTGGTGATTTGTTTGTCTGATTCAAACAGTCGTTTTTATTAAGATAAAAAAGGGCAGGCGGAGCGGGCAAGCGGGGAATCTGGACAAATTCCTCTAGTTCGATGTGCGGATGCGGAAAGTATCGCGCGTGCCCTCGGCAGGGCGGGGCACGCGCGATGGTGCGATGCGGCAATGCGCGGGGTCAGCTGACCGCGCTACGCGTATTGACCGATTGCGTCATGTCGATGCCGCGCCGTTCGCGGCTGAACAGGATCAGCACGGCGATCACGACGGCGACGATGCCGGCCACGAGCGCGAGCGCGAAGCTGTAATTGTTGTTGTTCGACACGGCGAGCGAGGCCTGCATCGTCGCGTTGCCCGACGCGAGCAGGTTGCCGAGCTGGTAGACGACGCCGGGGAAGGTCGCGCGGATCTCGTCGGGCGAGATCTCGTTCAGGTGAACCGGGATCACGCCCCACGCACCCTGCACCGAGATCTGCATCAGGAACGCGCCCGCGGCGAGCGCAACCGGGCCGCTCGAAAATGCCCACAGCGGCAGTACGGGCAGTGCGATCAGCGCAGCGATGAAGATGGCGCGACGCCGGCCGATCCGCTCCGAGATCGCACCGAACGACAGGCCGCCGACGATGGCGCCGATGTTCAGCACGATCGTGATCCACGACACGGTATGCGGATCGAAGTGATGCTGTTCGCGCAGGAACGTCGGATAGAGATCCTGCGTGCCGTGCGAGAAGAAGTTGAACGCGGTCATCAGCACGATCGCGTAGATCGTGAGCTTCCAGTTCTGCCGCATCGTGGTGCCAAGGCTCGGGCGCGGGCGTTTCTCCATCTGCTTCCACGCCGGCGATTCGGGCACGTGTGCGCGCACGTAAAGCACGAGCAGCGCGGGCAGCACGCCGACCATGAACATCCCGCGCCAGCCGATGTACTGGTAGAACAGGCCGAACACGACGGACGCGAGCAGGTAGCCGCTCGGATAGCCGGCCTGCAGCAGCCCCGACACGAAGCCGCGCGCATGGGTTGGCACGGTTTCCATCGTCAGCGCGGAGCCGACGCCCCATTCGCCGCCCATCGCGACACCGAACAGCGCGCGCAACACGAGCAGCGCGGTCAGGCTCGGCGCGAAACCCGACGCGAGTTCGAGCAGCGAATAGCATGCGATGTTGACCATCAGCGTCGGGCGCCGGCCGAAGCGGTCGGCGAGCCGTCCGAAGATCAGCGCGCCGAGCGGGCGCATCGCGAGCGTCAGCGTGAGCGCGAACGCGACGGCGGGGATCGTCGAACCGAATTCGGCGGCGATGTCCTTCAGCACGAAAACCATCAGGAAAAAATCGAACGCATCGAGCGTCCAGCCGAGGTAGGCGGCGATCGTGACGTTGCGTTGTTCGCGGGTCCAGCTCATGTCCGAGGTCTCCTCGTTGGCTTGCGCGCTCACGATGTGCATGCGGATGCCGGCCCGGCTTGCGCGCGGTGCGGGGGCATTGATCGAGTGTAGGCCGCGGCGCCGGGCGATGTAGGGCGCGATAACGTCGAATCGGGAATAATCCCTAGGAAATGAACTGTTTCGGAAATGGAAACGGCGTCGCACGAAACAGGCGACAGGCATCTGTATCATTCCGGCAGGCTGTTTGTAGTTGTTTTGTAATGCGCCCGATGCACATCGTCACCGAATCAGGAGTCCCGATGACCGAACCTTCCGCCGCCACGCTGCCGGTGCTCGAAACGGCCCGGCTGTGGCTGCGTCCGCGCGTGCTGGCCGACCTCGATGCGTGCATCGAGATGGATCGCGATCCCGAGGTCACGCGGCACATCGCGGGCCCGTGGCACGATCCGGTCGAGCATCGACGCTTCGTCACGCACCGGATCACGCGCGACTATCCGCCAGGCCTCGGCTACTGGTCGATCTTCGAGAAGGCCGCGCCCGATGCGTTCATCGGCTGGATCCTGCTGATTCCCGACTATGCCGACGGCGCGCGCGACGTCGAGATCGGCTGGCGGCTGGTGCGTACGACATGGGGGCGCGGCATCGCGAGCGAGGCTGCGTCAGCGGTCGTGCGTCATGCCTTCGACACGGTGCGGCTGCCGCGCGTGATCGCCGATATCGCGGAGGCCAACAGTGGCTCGCTGAATGTCGCGCACAAGCTCGGGATGCGTCGCGTGAGCATCGTGCACGACGGTATTCCTTACATTCGACATCGTCTCGAACGCAACGATCTGCGCGCGTAGCGCGGCGCAGCGCATGCGCAGGAGGGTGTCAGAGATCGTCAACCGGATGCGTATCGAGGTCATGACGTATTAACGGCTCGCGCGATCAGGAGTATCGTTGCCGGAATTTCGCAACATGGGGTACGACCATGGCACTCGGCAATGATGTTCATCTGATTCCCGTCAAGCTTGAAGAACTGCGTCCCACGCAGATGACGGTCGGCTATCGCGAAGTCAAGGCGAAGCGCAAGCACTGGAAGGCGCTCAGCAAGCGTGCGCGCAAGGCCGCGATCGAATCGCACTGGTTCCCGGCCGTGCTCGGCCCGGATGGGCTGCACTACATCACCGATCACCACCATCTCGGCCTCGCGCTGATCGAGGAAGGCGAGGCGCGCGTGAACGCGATGCTGCTGAAGGATCTGTCGTGGCTCGACCACACGATCTTCTGGCGGATGATGGAACACAACCAGTGGGTGCATCCGTTCGGCGCGGACGGCACGCGCCGCGACTACGAGAATCTGCCGAAGGCGCTGACGGGGCTCGTGGACGATCCGTACCGCAGCCTTGCCGGCGAGCTGCGCACGGCGGGCGGCTATGCGAAGGACGCGACGCCGTTCAGCGAATTCCTGTGGGCTGACTACCTGCGCCAGCACGTGTCGCTCGACCAGATCCGCAAGAATTTCGCAAAGGCGCTCGATATCGCACTACATCGCGCGCACGAGCAGGACGCACGCTATCTGCCCGGCTGGTCGGGCGTCATCGCCGTCAAGCCCTGACCGCCTCATGACGACCGCCCCGATCCGTTCCGATGCCGGCCCGCAGCATGCCGACCATTTCGCCGTGCTCGACGCGACTTCGCCGCCACCCAAGCGACGCATCGGCCTCGATGCGCTGGCCGGCCTGTCGATCGCGGGCCTGCTGATACCCGAGGCGGTCGCGTACGCGGGGTTGGCCAACCTGCCGCCGCAGGCCGGTCTCATCGCGTTGCTGTCGGGGCTCGTCGTCTATGCGCTCACCGGCAGCAGCCGCTTCGCGATCGTGTCGTCGACGTCGTCGTCCGCCGCCGTGCTGGCCGCGACGGTGCTCGCGGAGTCGGGGATGGCGCTCGCCGCGCAGCTCGCGCTCGCGGCGGCGCTCGTCGCGATGACGGGCGTGCTGTTCATCCTGGCGGGCGCCGCGCGGCTCGGCGGCATGTCGGATTTCGTCGCGCGGCCGGTGCTGCGCGGCTTCACGTTCGGCCTCGCGGTGACGATCGTCATCAAGCAGTTGCCGAAGATTCTCGCGATTTCCGTGCAGCACAGCGATGCGCCGCATGTCGCGCTCGACCTGATCACCGGCGCGCCGCATGCGAATCTCGCCAGCGTCGCGCTCGGTGCGACCGCACTGGCGTTGCTGTTCACGCTCGGGCGGAGCTCGCGCGTGCCCGCGACGCTCGTCGTGATCGTGCTGTCGATCGCGGCCGGCTATGCGATCGACTGGCAGCGATACGGGATCGCGATCGTTGGCCACATCGATTTCAAGCACATCGAGTTCGGCTTGCCGACCCTCGACCGCAATGCGTGGATGCAGACCATCGAGCTTGCGTTCGCGCTGATGCTGATCCTGTACGCGGAATCGTACGGATCGATCCGCAACTTCGCGCTGAAGCATGGCGACAGCGTGTCGCCGAACCGCGACCTCGTCGCGCTCGGCTGCGCGAATCTGGTGTCGGGCCTGCTGCACGGGATGCCGGTCGGTGCCGGCTATTCGGCGACCTCGGCGAACGAAGCGGCCGGCGCGCAGTCGCGCTTTGCCGGCCTGTGGGCGGCGGGCGTGGTCGCGCTGATCGTCTGGCTGCTGCTGCCGCAGCTCGCGCGCACGCCGGAGCCCGTGCTCGCGGCGATCGTGATCTTCGCGGTCAGCCACTCGCTGCATCCGTCGGTATTCCGGCCGTATTGGGCCTGGCATCGCGACCGGCTCGTCGTGATCGCGGCGCTGCTCGCGGTGCTCGTGCTCGGCGTGTTGCACGGGCTGCTCGCGGCCATCGGCGTGAGCCTGCTGCTGACGCTGCGCAAGCTGTCCGAGCCGAACGTCAGCGTGCTCGGCCGGCTGCGCGACAGTCACGACTTCGTCGACGTGGCGAGCCATGCCGAAGCGAAGCCGGTGCCGGGCGTGCTGATCGTGCGGCCCGAGGCGCAGCTGTTCTTCGCGAATGCGGACCGGATGCTGAACCGCGTGCGTGCGCTGATGAAGACCGCGCCGGACACGCATACGGTGATGCTCAGCCTCGAGGAAACGCCGGATGTCGACGGCACGACGATCGAATCGTTGCGCACATTCGCGGCTGAATGCACGGCGCGCGGGTTGCGCCTTGCGATCGTACGGCTCAAGGTGCACGCGCTGCATGCGTTGCGCCGCGCAGCGGACGAGACGCTGCACGACGACGCGATGTCCGAATTGAGCGTCGACGAGAGCCTGCAGCTGCTGCAGGCCGGGATGCCGCCGAACGGTAGCGGCGGAACGACCGCCGCTTGACGGTGCGGGGGCGGCGCGCCTGCGCGTGTTATTGCGAAACCACGGCGTCGGCGGAGCGATCGATCATGTCGGTCACTTCGGCCGCCGTCGGCGCATAGGCGCCTGCATGCGCACAGGCGACCGCCGCACAGGCGGCTGCGTAGCGCAGATGCTCGGCGGCTGACGCATCGGGCCGCGCAAGCTGGCTCGCGAGCCAGCCCCCGATGCTCGCATCGCCGCAGCCGACGGTATCGGCAACCTCGGTCGGGAACGCGGGCTGGAACAGCACGGTGTCGCGATGCAGGAGCTGCATGCCGGATGCGCCGCGCGTGACGAGCATCGTTGCGTCCGGCGCCCACGTGCGCAGTTGCGCGAGCGCGGCGGCTTCATCGAGTTCGGGAAACAGCCCGTGCAGATCCTCGTCGGACACCTTGATCCAGTCGGCGAGCCCGGCCAGCCGGCGCAGCGTGTCGCGATACGATGGCGCGGCCATCGGCGCACGGAAGTTCGGGTCGAACGAGATCCGCTTGCCGGCCGCCCGCGCAGCTTGCGCAACTTCGATCAGGCGCGACGCGAGCGGCTCGCGCACGACACCGAGCGAACCGACATGCACGATCTCGGCCGCGTCGAGTGCACCGGCGGGCAGGTCCGCCGGATCGAACGCGAGATCGGCGCTGTGCTCGCCGATGAAGAAATAGTTGGGCGGCTGTTTCGACACGACCATCGCAAGCAGCGGCGCACGATCGACCTGCCGGATGAAACGCAGGTCGAGCCCCGCGTCGGCGCTCTTGCGCATCAGCTCGTCGCCGAAGATGTCGCGGCTGACCGTGCCGGCGAAGGCCGTCGGCACGCCGAGCCGCGCACCGACGCGCGCGACGTTCCAGCATGAGCCGCCAGCGACGCTGTGCCAGTGCTGCGCGTCGTCGCGGATGAAATCGGTCAGTGCCTCGCCGAATACGATCAGGCGGGGAAACGTCGTCGTCATGTCGAAACCTTGTGCCGCGACGTTGCGCGCGGCCATGCACGGGGGGAAGTCAGAGGCGGGTGGCGCCGGCCGTCGCGTGCAGCGATGCGGCCGGGCACCGCCCGGTTTTGCGGCGGGGCGGCGCGATCAGCGCGGGGTGCTCCAGCCCTTGTAGCTCTTCACGTTGTCGCGCGTGATGAGCGTCGGTTCGATCAGGATCATCGGGTTGGCCGGCTTCTGGCCGTTCATGATCCCGTAGCCGACGTTGACGGCCTGCTGCGCCATCGCCCACGGATCCTGGCTCGACGACGCCTGCACGAGCGTGTTGGTCTTGAGCGCGACTTCGATGTCGGGCGCGCCGTCCACCGACGTGATTACGATGCCCGGACGGTTCAGCTGTTTCGCGGCGAGATCGCTGCCGATCGCCTGCGGGTCGTTGATCGTGAATACTGCATCGAGCTTCGGAAAGCGCGTCAGGTAGCCCTGCATCGCATTCATCCCGCCTTCGCGCGAGCCTTTGCCGTCCTGGTCGCTCGACAGCACCTTGATGCCGGCATTTTTCGCGAGCACGGTCTTGCAGCCGTTGACGCGATCGATCACGGCGGACACCTGCGGGCCGTTCTCGATGATCACGTTGCCCTTGCCGTTGAGTTTCTTCGCGATGTAATCGCATGCCAGCTCGCCGGCCTTCACGTTGTTGGTCTGCACGGTCGCGTTCGCACCGGCGGCCGCGACGTCGACCGCGACGACCGTGATGCCCGCCGCCTGCGCTTTCTTCACCGCCGGCTCGATCGCCTTCGGGTCGGTTGCGTTGAGCAGGATCATGTCGACGTGCGCGGAGATGAAGTTGTCGATCTGCGTGAACTGCTTGTTCAGGTCATAGTCGGCCGACACGGCCGTGACCTTCGCATTCGGGTTGAGCTGCTTGGCGCGTGCCTCGGCGCCCTTGACGATCGTGACGAAGTACGGGTTGCCGAGCGACCCGACCGTGACGCCGATCGATTTGAGCGGCTTGTCGGCCGCGTGCGCGGCGGAAGTACCGAAGGCGAGTGCGCAGGCAGCGGCGGTCAGGACGGCTTTGTGTTTGAACATGTCGTTGTGTCTCCGAGAAGTGGGCTGGCGAGCGGGCGCAGGGATCGGCCTGCGCCGCAAGGTCGAATGAGCGGGAAGGGGTTCAGGTACGTGCGGAATCGCGCTGGCGGTAGCGGTCGAGCGCGACGGCGCCGATGATCACGAGCCCCTTGATGATGTACTGCCAGATGTCGGATACGCCGAGCAACACGAGGCCGTTCGTCAGCACCGCGATGATCAGCGCGCCGATCAGCGTGCCGACGATCGAGCCGACGCCGCCGACGAAGCTCGTGCCGCCGAGAATCACGGCGGCGATCGCGTCGAGTTCGTACGACTGGCCGAGCTGCAGGCCGTTGGCCGCATAGAGCCGCGCGGCCGACATCACCGCGCCGAGGCCGGCGAGCAGCCCCGACGCCGCGTACACGAACAACTGGATCGCCCGCACGTTGATGCCCGACAGGCGGGCGGCTTCCGGATTGCCGCCGACCGAATAGATGCGCATCCCGAGCACCGTGCGGCGCAGGATGAACCACGAGATCGCGATCACCGCGCACGCGATCACGACGAGCCACGGCACACCGAGGATCGTGCCGTTGCCGATGAACGCGAACGGCAACTGCGGATTGAACACGGTCGTGTCGTTGCCGATCAGGCGTGCGACACCGCGCACGGCCGTCATCGCGCCGAGCGTGACGATGAACGGCGGCAGGCGCAGGAACGAGATCAGGCCGCCGTTGATCGCGCCCAACACGAGGCCGACAACGAGCGCGAACGGCACGCCGAGCCAGCCCCAGCCCGGGATGGTCGACGCGAGCAGCGCCGCGACGGCCGCGGCGGCGAGCACCGAGCCGACCGACAGGTCGATGCCGCCCGTCAGGATCACGAAGGTCATGCCGGCGGCGAGCACGATGTTGATCGATGCCTGCTGCGTGACGATCGACAGGTTCTGCAGCGTGAAGAAGCCGTCGGTCAGGAAGCCGAAGCCGATGCACAGAACCAGCAGCACCGGCAGCATGCCGGCGGTGCGGATCAGCGATTGCATGCGGGCACGGTGATCGGTGCCGCGCAACAGCGGCGTACGGTTGCCCACCGGCTGGGCCGTCGCGGAAGCGAGGTTCCGCTGCTTGGTCGGGTTGATCATTTCGGTAACCTGAATGTAAAAGTGAAATGAAAGGGCGGGTTCAGTGCGCGTCGGCGAGTTCGGCCTGCGAGCCGGTGGCGAGCGCGATGATCGCTTCCTGCGTGATGGGCGTGTGCGTGTGGCCGCCGAGTTCGCCCGCGATCTCGCCTTCGCGCATCACGAGCACGCGGTCGGCGACACCGATGATCTCCGGCAGTTCGCTCGAGATCACGATCACGCCCACACCGGCTCGCGCGAGTTCGTTGATGATCCGGTAGATCTCGGATTTCGCGCCGATGTCGACGCCGCGCGTCGGTTCGTCGAGGATCAGCACGCGCGGCTTCGTCTCGAGCAGGCGCGACAGCAGCACTTTCTGCTGGTTGCCGCCCGACAGCGCGCCGACGTTGACGTTCGCGTTCGGCACGCGGATCGACAGCGACGCAATGGCGTCGCATGCGCGTTCGGCGCCGCGCGCGAGGTCGAGCGCACCGAGCCGCGCATCGCGGCTGCAGACCGAGATGTTGATGTTGTCGCGCACGCTCATGTCGAGGAACAGGCCCTGGCGCTTGCGGTCTTCGGTCAGGTAGACGAGGCCCGCGTCGATCGCGTCGCGCGGCGAGTGCGCGCCGAACGTGCGGTCGCCCACCTTCACGTCGCCGCGCACGCGCGGTTCGGCGCCGAAGATCAGCCGCGCGAGTTCGGTGCGGCCTGCGCCGACGAGCCCCGCGACGCCGAGCACTTCGCCGGCGTGCAGGTCGAAGCTGCAGCCGCGCACGCGCGCGCCGTCGGCGATGTCGCGGACCGACAGCAGCAGGTGGCCGGGATCGTACGGCGCGTGTTCCTTCTTGTAGAAGCCGGAGATGTCGCGGCCGACCATCATCGCGACGAGACGCTCGGCCGACAGCGATGCGCGTTCGAGCGTGCCGACGTACGCGCCGTCGCGCAGCACCGATACCCGGTCGGACAGTTCGTAGATCTCCGCCATCCGGTGGCTGATGTAGATGATCGCGAGACCTTCCTCGCGCAACTGGCGGATCAGGCGGAACAGGTGCTCGGTCTCGCGCGACGACAGTGGCGTGGTCGGCTCGTCCATCACGAGGATGCGTGCGCGGGTGTGCACGGCGCGCGCGATCTCGACGAGCTGCTGCTCCGCGATCGACAGCGTGTCGACGAGCGTGTCGGGCCCG
This sequence comes from Burkholderia sp. Ac-20349, assembly GCF_017104865.1. Classification (NCBI taxonomy): domain Bacteria; kingdom Pseudomonadati; phylum Pseudomonadota; class Betaproteobacteria; order Burkholderiales; family Burkholderiaceae; genus Burkholderia; species Burkholderia sp. Ac-20349. Next base: position 82,818 of record NZ_JAAGPM010000010.1, on the reverse strand, counting down.
AACGATGCGCCGAGGCGCGCGAGCACGTCCTCGCAGCCGCGCGCCATCGCCGCGCGGTCGATCGTGCCCCAGCGCCGGTTGCCGCGCCGCAGTTCGCGGCCGATGTAGATGTTTTCCGCGACGGTCAGGTTCGGCGACAGGCACAGCTCCTGGTAGATCACCGCGACGCCCGCATCGCGTGCGGCAAGGGGGCCGTCGATGTCGATGCGTGCGCCGTCGATCAGGATCTCGCCGCCGGCATCGGCGCGGTATGCGCCCGACAGGATCTTCATCAGCGTCGATTTGCCCGCGCCGTTTTCGCCCATCAGCGAATGGATCTCGCCGGGATAGACGGTCAGGCTGACGTTGTCGAGCGCGCGCACGGCCGGGAACGTCTTGCTGATCCCGCGCATCTCGAGCAGCGGGCGGGGCGACTCAGATCGCGACATGGCTGGCCTCCTGCGAGTCGGTGCGGGCGCCCTTGAGGATGCCGGCCCGCGGGGAGAAGTTGAAGAACATCGGCAGCGTGGCTGCGCCGATCGCACCGGCGTCGGCGCCGAACGTGCCGCGTACGAGCACCGGCGTGCCGCGCGCTTCGGGCGCGGTGGCCACGAGCGCCGCACGCAGGCGGGTCGTGACCGCGTCGAGCAGGCCCGCGTCGGTATCGGCGTCGAGCACGACCACCGGCGCATCGACCACGCACAGCACCGCGCGCAACGCCGGCGCGAGCGCGTCGACGCAATCGTCGATCCATTCGTCGACGGCAGGCAGGCCGCGGGCGATGCACGCTTCGAGATCGGCCCGATTGTCGACCGTCTCGCCGTGATGGCGCAGATGGCGCACGAGCGCATGCAGCGATGCGCGCGCGAGCAGGATGTCCCACGGGCCGCGCGGCGGCGGTGCGGATGCCAGCCGGCTCGGCGGCACGGGAATCACGGCGATGTCACCCGCATTGCCGGTTACGCCGCGCAGGCAGTCGCCGTCGATCGCGATGCCGCCGCCGATTGCCGGCCCGATGAACAGGTAGACGAAGTCGTCGCACTGCCGGCCGTATCCATAGAACAGCTCGGCGATCGCGGCCGCGTTGCCGTCGTTTTCTCCGAATACCGGGAGCGATAGCGTGCGACCGAGGTCGGCCGCGAAATCGACGTCTTCCCACGCGCGGAACGTGTCGGGTGCGAGGCCGAGTTCGCGCATCCACGCACCCAGGTTGTAGGGCTGCGCGACGCCGATGCCGGTCAGGCGGGCGCGCTCGTGGTCGGGGAGCAGGGCCTGCATCGCGTCGATGTCGTGCCGGACGATCTCGAGCACGTCGGCGGGCGGAGGCAGCAGCGTGTCGTGCGAGCGGCGGCCGAGCACGTCGCCCGCGAAGTTGACGAGCGCCGTTTCGATGCGCATGCGGTCGAGGTGGACGCCGATGCCGAATGCGCCGCGCGGATCGAGGCGGATCAGCGAGGCCGGCTGGCCGCGCTGGCCTTCGGTGCGGCCCGCGAATTCGATCAGCTTTGCGTCGGCGAGCGACGCGATGATGCTGCCGACCGCCGTGCCCGTCATGCTGGCGAGACGGGCGAGATCGGCCTTCGACGCGCTGCCGGCGCGGCGCAGCGTCTTCAACAGCAGGCGCTCGTTGTAACGGCGCACGTTGGCCGAGTTGCTGCCTTGGCCGAAGTGCGGGCTTCTCATGGCGTCTCCTTCCATGGTGCGCCGTTGGGTGGCGCATTAAATAAATCACGTTGATTTATTTAACCGCGTGAGCGCCGGCATGTCAGCCTAGGGAAATCCCGGTTTTGGGTGGAGGCGGGGATGGCGGAGTGAGGCGTCGGGAATCGGGGGCGGATTGCGGAGCGCTGGAAAGTCAGGCGCAACGTGATGCCGGTGGTGGCATTCATGCGGGACAAATGGCTGTCGCCGGGTTCGCAGCACACCGTCACGGCTCACCGGTGCTGATCGCGCAAACGGAACCGATGGGTTCGTTCGTGAAGATGGGGGGATGTGTTTCCGGAGCCGGAAATGAAAAAAGGCCGGCTAGAAGCCGACCTTTTCAAAAACAGATGGTGCCCAGGAGAGGACTCGAACCTCCACGATGTTGCCACCGCTAGGACCTGAACCTAGTGCGTCTACCAATTCCGCCACCTGGGCACGTTTCGCTTGTTGCTGCATCGCGAAAGAACGCAATTATAGCGTGTCCGAAGGGGCTGTCAACACAATTTGAGGTCGCGAACGAAAATAATTCGGCGGACCTGTTCGCGGGGCACCGGGCGGGTGGGGTGCGCAAACATTGCGGCGGTCGACGCGTATCGTCGAACTTGGGATGCCGACCAGGAACTCGAGCGCATCATTTCCGGATGCCGGAAATGAAAAAAGCAGAAAGCAGATGATGGTCGGCAGGGGGAGGGGCTTGATCACGCTTGCAAGCGTAGCCTTTCGAGATCTCGCGCGAAGCGAGCAGGCGCATTGTTTCCGGAGCCGGAAATGAAAAAAGGCCGGCTAGAAGCCGACCTTTTCAAAAACAGATGGTGCCCAGGAGAGGACTCGAACCTCCACGATGTTGCCACCGCTAGGACCTGAACCTAGTGCGTCTACCAATTCCGCCACCTGGGCACGTTTCGCTTGTTGCTGCATCGCGAAAGAACGAAATTATAGCGTGTCCGAAGGGGCTGTCAACACAATTTCATCGGCGACGATGAAAATTATCGCCCTTCACTGAACGGCCATTCATACACCGACCGGCTCCGCCCGTTTCGCAGCGAAATTCCAGCGCAGCGCCTGACCCGTCTCGACACGCGTCGGCAGCAGGCCGGCGGCCAGGAACGTGTCGGCGATCTGTTGCTGCTCGCCGAAATTTTGCGGGGCCACCGCGCGGACGAGATAACTGCGCCGCGCGTTCGCGCGCGCGATCGTCGTCGCGTCGAGCCCCCAGATCGGTGCGAGGGTATTCGCGGCCTCCTGCGGGTGGTCGCGCAGCCACGTGCCGGACTGCGACAACTGGTCGAACAGGATCTGGATGACGTCGGGACGCGCGGCGGCGAAGCGGCTCGATGCGAGGTAATAGCGCTGGTACGACGCGAGCCCGTTGCCGTCGGTGAGAATCCGCACGTCGGGATTCCGGTCGACCGACGCGACATAGGGATCCCAGGTGATCCACGCGTCCACGCTGCCGCGCTCGAACGCCGCGCGGCCGTCCGCGGGCGTCAGGTAATGGATCGCCGCATCGGCAGGCCCGAGCTTCGCGCGTGCGAGCGCGGCAAGCAGCAGGTAGTGGCTGCCGGCTGCCTTCGTGACCGCAATGCGCTTGCCCTTGAGATCGGCGAGCGTACGCAGTGCGCCGTCCTGCTTGACGACGATCGCCTGCGCCTTCGGCGAAGGCGCTTCCTGCGCGACATACACGAAACGCGCATGCGCGGCCTGCGCGAAGACCGGGACCGTATCGGCCACGTCGGCGCTGAAATCGACGGCGCCAACGTTGAGCGCTTCGGTCAGCGGCAATCCGCTCGCGAATTCATGCCACGACACACGCAAGCCGCGCGGCGCCAGTGCCTGTTCAAGCGCGCCGCGCGTCTTGAGCAGTGTGATGAGCGTCGACGATTTCTGGTAGCCGATACGCAACACATCGGGTGCGTTCTCGGCGTGCGTTCGGACGCCGGCGGCAGTGAGGCCTGCGGCCAGCATCACGCGTGCGAATGCGCGGCGGTTCATCGACGTCATGGATCGTGCTCCTGGTCTGGTTCGTTGCATTGAAGCGAGCCGGCTAACTTACAACGGGGCGGGCCGACGATAACCGATAAATTCTGCTATCGATCCGGCTGGCGAGCATAAGGGGAGGGTGGAGGCGCGGGTGGTCGCGGCGCGCCCGGTCACGTGCGGACAGTCGATCGATGTTTCCTGCTTGCATTTGATTGCATAGTCAAATATATTCATTGCAGAAAACTCAGAGTCAGCGATTGGCGTTGGCGCGGCAGTACCCGCGCGCCGCGCCGGTCGCTTTTTTTCCCTCATTTATCTGACTTGTCAGTTAATTTTGCTCGGTGTCGCGGCGGCTGTTCGCGTGGCGCCCGATCAGAAGGACCTCCGATGAAACCGTCCGAAAGTCCGGGCGCGCCGACGCCGCTGACCGGCGCCAGCTTCGCACTGGGCACGCTCGCGGTGGCACTCGCCACGTTCATGAACGTTCTCGATTCGTCGATCGCCAACGTCGCGATTCCGACCATTTCCGGCAATCTGGGCGTGTCCACCGACGAGGGCACGTGGGTCATCACGCTGTTCTCCGCGGCCAACGCGGTGTCGATCCCGCTGACCGGCTGGCTGACGCAGCGGGTCGGGCAGGTGAAGCTGTTCGTCTGGGCCATCCTGCTGTTCGTGCTGTCGTCGGCCGTGTGCGGGCTTGCACCCAACCTCACCACGCTCCTCGCGGCACGGATCATTCAAGGCGCCGTGGCGGGGCCGCTCGTGCCGCTGTCGCAGGCGTTGCTGCTGGCTTCGTTTCCGAAGGAGAAGAGTTCGAGCGCGCTGGCACTGTGGGGAATGACGGCTACCGTCGGGCCGATTGCGGGCCCCGCGCTCGGCGGCTGGATCACGGACAACTACAGCTGGTCGTGGATCTTCTACATCAATGTGCCGGTCGGGTTGTTCGCCGCCGCCGTGATCTGGGCGCTCTATCGCAACCGCGAGACGCCAACCAGCAAGCTGCCGATCGACAAGGTCGGGCTGATTGCGCTGGTCGTATGGGTGGCCGCGCTGCAGGTCATGCTCGACAAGGGCAAGGATCTCGACTGGTTCAATTCGTCGACGATCTGGATCCTGACCATCGTGGCGGTGGTCGGTTTCGTGTTCTTCCTGATCTGGGAGTTGACCGAGGAGCGTCCGATCGTCGATATCAGGCTGTTTGCACAACGAAATTTTCTTGGCGGAACGCTGGCCATTTCGATTGCGTTTGCGGTATTTTTCGCGAATCTCGTGATCCTGCCGCAATGGATCCAGGGTTCGCTCGGCTACCCGGTCATCAATGCCGGCCTCGTGACTGCACCGCTCGGCATCTTCGCGGTGCTCCTCGCGCCGGTGGTCGGGAAGGTGATGCCGAAATCGGATATGCGTGTGCTCGTCACGTTCGCATTTCTCGGATTCGCCGGCGTGTTTTTCATGCGCTCGCGCTATACGACGGGCATCGATACGTGGTCGCTCGTGGTGCCCACGTTGCTGCAAGGGATCCCGACGGCGTTCTTCATGACGCCGCTCACGTCGATCATCCTGTCGGGGCTGCCGCCCGAGCGCATCCCGGCGGCCGCGGGCCTGTCCAATTTCGCACGCGTGTTCATGGGCGCGGTCGGCACGTCGCTCGCGAGCACCGCGTGGAACGACCGCACGATCCTGCATCATGCGCAACTGGCCGAGCAGGGCAGCGTGAACAACCCGATCTTCGCGAGCGCGCTCTCCGGCGTGCAGAGTGCGCTGGATGCAGGTACGCCGAAGGCGCTGACGTTCCTAGAGGCGACGTTGAATGCGCAGGCAACGATGCTGGGGCTGAACGACGTTTTCTGGCTGTCGGCGGTGATCTTCGTGCTGATCATTCCGCTGGTCTGGGTGACGAAGCCGGGCAAGGGCGTGGCAGCCGGGGCGGCGGCGGCCGGCGGGCATTGAGCCGGCGTGCACGCGGGATGCCGCGTGCCTTGAAAAATCATGATGTCGCAATTATTGTGTCGGTCAACAATATCCGACTCAGCGAGCACGATGGAACACTACACGCCGAAGAATTTCCTGCTCACCGAAAGCGTGGGGTTCGTGCTCGCGAAGGCGCGCAACCTGGTCACGTCCGAGATGGATGCGGCATTGAAGGATCTCGATATCACGGCGCAGCAGATGGGCGTGCTGCTGTCCCTGCGGAGCGGCAGCGCGGCGACGCCTTTCGAATTGTCGAAGCTGCTCGGCGTCGACACCGGGCTGATGACGCGCTTGCTCGACAAACTGGAGGGCAAGGGGCTCGTCGAGCGTTCGCGCAGCGTGAGCGATCGGCGCGTGGTGGACCTCGCGCTGACCGAAGCGGGGCAGGCGGTTGCCGCGCAGATTCCGGAGATCGCGCCGAAGGTGCTCAATGCCCGCTTGCGGAAATTTTCGAAGGCCGAGTTCGATGAACTGAGCCGGCTGCTGCGCAAGTTCATCGGCGAGTAAGCCGGGCGCTGTCATGCGGGCGCCGGAAATGCTAAAAGGCCGGCTAGAAGACTTTTAAGAAGCAGAGGGTGCCCGCGAGGGGGGGGCTCGGTCACACATGTGCAGCCCCGGCTGCGCTTGCAGGCGCAGCCTTTCGAGATCTCGCGCGAAGCGAGCAGGCGCATTGTTTCCGGAGCCGGAAATGAAAAAAGGCCGGCTAGAAGCCGACCTTTTCAAAAACAGATGGTGCCCAGGAGAGGACTCGAACCTCCACGATGTTGCCACCGCTAGGACCTGAACCTAGTGCGTCTACCAATTCCGCCACCTGGGCACGTTTTGCAGTTAGCTGCTTGCTGCAAAGAAGCGAAATTATAGCGCCCCAATTATTCGTGTCAACACTTTTTTGCGATGCATCGCAAACCGGCCTCCGCCGCGCCTGCCGGCGGCATTCCCGTCATTTGGTGACACAGGCGGGTGATAGAATGACCCGCCGCCGTCAATATAGAACTGTCTGAAGGACACCTCTATGTTGATGCCGTGCACCATCAATCAACGCAACGAGAACAACCATCGACAAACCCTTGAGCAAATATCCGTACCCCATTCCGAGCCGTGAAGAAATTCTCGGCGTGCTGCGTACGAGCGACGCGCCGCTGGCCGCCAACGACATCGCCGAAGCCCTGTCGATCAAGCGTCAGGAGCGCGAGGGGTTCTTCCGGCGTGTCGCCGCGATGGAACGCGACGGCCAGATCCGCCTCGACAAGCGCGGCCACTACCAGTTGACCCATCCGTCGAATTTCGTCGCCGGGCGCGTGCAGGGGCATCGCGACGGCTACGGGTTCGTGATCCGTGACGACGGCCAGGACGACCTGTTTTTGCCGAACGGCGAAATGCAGAAGGTGATGCACAACGATCGCGTGCTCGCGCGGATCGTCGGCTACGATCGCCGCGGTCGCCCGGAAGGGCACGTCGTCGAAGTCACCGAGCGCGCGAACAAGCGCGTGATCGGCCGCCTGCTCAACGAGAACGGCGCGCTGATCGTCGCACCGGAAGACAAGCGCATCGGCCACGACATCCTGATCACGCAGAACGTGAAGAAGGCGAAGGTCGGGCAGGTCGTCGTCGTCGAGCTGACCGACTTCCCGAGCCGTCATTCGCAGCCGCTCGGCCGTGTCGTCGAGGTGCTCGGCGATATCGACGATCCGGGCATGGAAATCGAAATCGCGGTGCGCAAGTACGGCGTGCCGCACGAATTCAGCCAGCCGGCGCTCGACGAAGCCGCCGCGCTGCCCGACAAGGTGCGGCCGGCCGACCTGCGTTTCCGCGTCGACCTGCGCGACGTGCCGCTCGTGACGATCGACGGCGAGGACGCACGCGACTTCGACGACGCCGTCTACTGCGAGCCGGTCAAGGTCGGCCGCGGCGACGGCTACCGGCTGATCGTCGCGATCGCCGACGTGTCGCACTACGTACAGCCGGGCAGCGGGCTCGATGCCGACGCGCTCGAGCGCAGCACGTCGGTGTACTTCCCGCGCCGCGTGATTCCGATGCTGCCGGAGAAGCTGTCGAACGGGCTGTGCTCGCTGAATCCGCAGGTCGACCGCTGCGTGCTCGCGTGCGACATGGTGATCACCGCGCGCGGCGAGATCAAGGCGTACCAGTTCTATCCGGCCGTCATCCATTCGGCTGCACGCCTGACGTACACCGAAGTCGCGGCGGTGCTGTCGAACACGAAGGGGCCGGAGGCCGCGCGCCGCGCGGACCTGCTGCCGCACCTGCAGGATCTGTACGGCGTCTACAAGTCGCTGTTCGCCGCACGGCAGAAGCGCGGCGCGATCGACTTCGACACGACCGAGACCTACATCGTCTGCAACTCGCAGGGCAAGATCGAGCAGATCGTGCCGCGCCAGCGTAACGACGCGCACAAGCTGATCGAGGAATGCATGCTGGCCGCGAACGTCTGCGCGGCCGATTTCCTGAAGCGCAACAAGCATCCGGGCCTGTACCGCGTGCACGCAGGGCCGACGCCGGAGAAGCTCGAGAACCTGCGCGCGTTCCTGCGCGGCATGGGCCTGTCGCTCGGTGGCGGCGACAAGCCGCATGCGAGCGACTACGCGGCGCTGATGGCGCAGATTCGCGACCGGCCCGATGCGCAGATGCTGCAGCCGATGCTGCTGCGCTCGATGCAGCAGGCCGTCTACAGCCCGGACAACATCGGTCACTTCGGCCTTGCCTACGAGGCGTACGCGCACTTCACGAGCCCGATCCGCCGTTATCCGGACCTGCTCACGCACCGTGCGATCTACGCGATCCTGTCCGGCAAGAAATACGTGCCGAAGGCGCCGGACGGTTTCGAGCTGAACACCGCGCTGTCGCCGCGCGCCCGCGCGATGCAGCAGGCCGACGACGAAACGCGCGGCCGCTCGCGCCCGAACACGGCGATCTGGGAAGAGCTCGGCCTGCACTGCTCGGCGAACGAGCGCCGCGCGGACGAAGCGTCGCGCGACGTCGAAGCCTGGCTCAAGTGCTACTTCATGCGCGACAAGCTCGGCGAGGAGTACGGCGGGATGGTGAACGGCGTCACGTCGTTCGGCATCTTCGTGCAGCTCGACACGCTCTTCATCGAAGGGCTCGTGCACGTCACGGAACTCGGCTCGGACTACTTCCAGTACGACGAGATCAAGAACGAGCTGCGCGGCGAGCGGACTGGCATCCGCTATCGCCTGTCGGATCGTGTGCGCGTGCAGGTGAGCCGCGTCGATCTCGACGCGCGCAAGATCGACTTCCGCCTCGTGCGCGATACGCCGGTGAAGGCGCCGCGTCCGTCGCCCGCGCCGGCTTCCGCTGGCGGCGGCGTCGACCGCGGTAATGGCCCGCGCGTCCGCGCGCTGCCGCAGGCGGAGGAACCCGCGCCGCGCCGCAAGAAGGCCGCGAGCGCGCCGAGCGTTGCCGTGAACGAAGCGCGCGCCGCGCGTACCGCCGCGAAGAAGAAGGGCGGCAGTGGTGGTGGTGTGGCGGCGAAGCCGACCGCGAAGAAGACTCGCGCCCGCAAGAAGTATTGAGCGTTCGGGGCGGGCGCCAAGCGCCCGCCCTGCAGTATCGAGAGACGCCGCGTCACCGGTCATCGGCCGGCAACGCGGCGCTTTCCTTTTCCATGGATCGCGGTTGCGCGCGTCGCGCGGCCGCACGTTTGATCGAAGGTTGTTCCAGTCATGTCACGTCTGAAGGTTCTTTACGGTTTTCATGCGGTGACCGCACGTTTGCGGCACGATGCATCGACGGTGGCGGAGGTGCTGTACGACCAGACGCGCCGCGACCGCCGCATGCAGGACTTCCTGCACGCCGCGAAGGAAGCGGGCGTGCGGCTGATCGCGGCCGACGAAACGCGCCTGTGGGGCCTCGCCCATACCGAGCGTCACCAGGGCGTCGTCGCGCGCGTCGAGGACATCCCGCTCGCGCAGAACCTGTCCGAGCTGCTCGACGGCATCCAGGGCCCCGCGCTGCTGCTGGTGCTCGACGGCGTCACCGATCCGCACAACCTCGGCGCGTGCCTGCGTGTCGCCGATTCGGCCGGTGCGCACGCGGTGATCGCGCCGCGCGACCGTGCAGTCGGCCTGAACGCAACCGCGGCCAAGGTGGCGAGCGGCGCGGCCGATACGGTGCCGTACATCACGGTGACGAACCTCGCCCGCGCGCTGCGCGAGCTGAAGGAGGCCGGCGTGTGGATCATCGGCACGTCGGACGAGGCTTCTGCCACGCTCTACGAAACGAAGCTCGACGGCCCCGTCGCGCTCGTGATGGGCGCGGAAGGCGAAGGCATGCGCCGGCTCACGCGCGACACCTGCGACGAAGTGATGAGCATCCCGATGGCCGGCAGCGTGGAAAGCCTGAACGTGTCGGTCGCAAGCGGCGTGTGCCTGTACGAAGCCGTGCGCCAGCGGCGCGTGAAGGGCTGACACAGCCCGTCCCGCGCGACCTGCGCGGGCCTCGAATGACCCGAACGACGCGTGCCGCGATTCGATGCGGCACGCGGCTCTCCGGAGCTCGCGACCGATGACCCTGTTTCGCGTTGGCGCATCCTGCGCCGTGCTGTGCCTGCTGGCTGCCTGCACGGCGCCGTCGCTCGTCGAACGCGGCACCTACTACGCCGACACGAGCCTGCACGCGCGCGGGGCCGATTCGCGGATCCGCTTTCTCGTGATGCATTACACCGAAAGCGACGAGGCGAAATCGCTGCGCACGCTGACGGGCGATTCGGTCAGCGTGCATTACGTCATCCCGCCGCAGCCGCGCATCGAGCGCGGGATGCCGGTCGTCTACCAGCTCGTTCCGGAAGCCGAGCGCGCATGGCACGCGGGCGTCAGCGAGTGGCAGGGCACGACCGAGCTGAACGCGGTGTCGATCGGTATCGAGAACGTGAACCGCGGCCCGCTGGATCCGCAGAACCGCACCTGGCAGGCCTATCCACCCGAACAGGTCGCGGCACTGACCCGATTGTCGAAGGACATCGTCGCCCGCTACGGGATTCCGCCGACGCGCGTGGTCGGGCACAGCGACATCGCGCCGCAACGCAAGATCGATCCGGGGCCGCTGTTTCCGTGGCATGCGTTGGCCCAGGCCGGCGTCGGCGCATGGCCAGACGATGCGACCGTGGCCACCCGGCTCGGCGGTCGCGATCCGCATGCGCCGGTCGACGTGCGGGAACTGCAGCTCAAGCTCGCGCACTACGGCTACGACGTGGCCACCGATGGCGTGCTCGACGCACGCACGCGACGGGTGTTCGCGGCGTTCCAGATGCATTTCAGGCCGTCCGACTATGCGGGCAGCCCGGACGCCGAAACCGACGCGATCGCGCAGGCATTGCTCGACAAGTACTTCCCCGGCACGCAACCCGCGGACAACGCGCCCGGAGCGGGCGCACCCTGAACCTGCGGCGCGCCGTACGCCGAAAAACGCGGGCCGTCATCCGAGTCCGGTAAACTGGCGGTTTTCCGCAATCCCGCAGCATCACCACTCCATGACTCAAGACGAACTCAAACGCCTCGTCGGCCAGGCCGCCGCTGACTACGTGATCCAGAACGTGCCGGAAGGCGCCGTGATCGGTGTCGGCACCGGCTCGACCGCCAACTGCTTCATCGACGCGCTCGCCGTCGTCAAGGCGCGCTATCGCGGCGCCGTGTCGAGCTCCGTCGCCACGACCGAACGCCTGAAATCGCACGGCATCAAGGTGTTCGACCTGAACGAGGTCGACTCGCTGCAGGTGTACGTCGACGGCGCCGACGAGATCGACGCGGGCGGCGCGATGATCAAGGGTGGTGGCGGCGCGCTGACGCGCGAGAAGATCGTCGCGTCGGTGGCCGACACGTTCGTCTGCATCGCGGACGCCAGCAAGCGCGTGCCGGTGCTCGGCGCGTTCCCGCTGCCGATCGAGGTCGTGCCGATGGCACGCACGGCGATCGGCCGGCGCGTGACCGCGCTCGGTGGCGTGCCGGTGCTGCGCGTGACGAAGGACGGTGCGCCGTACATTACCGACAACGGTAACGAGATCATCGACGTGAAGGGGCTGCAGATCGCCGATCCGCGTGGCTTCGAAGCGCAGGTGAACGCATGGCCGGGCGTCGTGACGGTCGGCCTGTTCGCCGAGCGCGGCGCGAATCTGTGTTTGCTCGGCACGGAAAGCGGCGTTGAAACGATCGTTTATTCGGCTAAGTGAAAGATGTGGCAAGCAGTCCGTAATGGTGTGTCACACGCCGTAATGGACTGAATGTTTAAATCTTGTGGAAAACGGGGCCCGGTAGGCGCAATGCGCTTCCCGGGCCTTATTTTTAGCCGTATAAATCACCCCGTCAAAAAGAGGGATAACCCTGTCAGGTGTTTACCAGATAGCGAAATGTCCTCGAACTCATCAACTTATAGATCATAAGAACAGTCGTAACCAGGGCCGGCGGAACTGCGGAGCAGGTGTTCGCAAATCGACGCACGGGGAGGTGTCATGGAGCAGGGCAAAGACCGGTCACTGGTCGCCAAAGTGATGGATGGGCTTGTCTCGGGTATCGTCGAAGACAAGTATGGCGGCATCTTGCCGCCGCAGGACGTGCTGTCGAAAGAGTTCGATGTGAGTCGCACTGTGATGCGGGAAGCGTTGTCGATGTTGCTTGCGCGCGACATGCTCGACGTGCGGCCGAAGGTTGGCACGCGCGTGCGGCCGATGCGCGACTGGCGCATGATCGATGAGGATGTGGTGAGCTGGCGATTCCGGGCGAAACCCGATCCGCAGTTCATGCGCGACGTCATCGAATTCCGGATGCTGATCGAACCGCGTGCCACCGCGCAGGCGGCGGTGCGTGCGACGGCGGCCGACATCGCGGGCATCCGCGAAGCGTTCGATGCGTTCAAGGTGCTGCAGCCGGGCGACCCTGGCTACGACACGGCGGACGAGTTGCTGCACACGCGGATCGTCCAGGCGAGCGGCAACCAGTTCTTCCAGCAGATGGCGGCGATCGTGCGCGGTGCAGTGCGTCTCGTGAATCCGCGGGTCGTGCAGAAGGAAGGGGCGCACGACATTGCGGTGAAGGCGCATGCGCGTGTGGTCGACGCGATCGAGCGTCGCGATCCGCGCGAAGCCGAAGCCGCTTCGCTCGCGCTGATCGATTTCAGCGCCGACGAGATCTCGCGCGATTTCTCCGTCGACGTGCCCGTGCGCGCCTGACGCTGCGCGTGTCGCTCATCCGTGTGCCGCCGGGCCGTTTATCATGACGGCCGGCCGGCAGCGTGCCGGCCACCGTCATACGACCGACACGGAAGATCAGGATGAACGACAACGACCATCGCCCGGTGCGCTTCGGCATCGTCGGCGCGGGCAGCATCGCGCGCCGCTTCGCGCAAAGCCTGGCGCATGTGCCGGGCGCCACGCTCGCCGGTGCCTGGGCCCGCCGCGCCGATGCCGCGGCCGACTTTTGCGGAGCGTACGGCGGTACGCCAGCCGCCAGTCTCGACGCGCTCCTCGCGAGCGATATCGACGCGGTCTACATCGCGACGCTCCATGACAGTCACGCACAGTACACGCTGGCCGCGCTTGCCGCCGGCAAGGCCGTGCTGTGCGAAAAGCCCGCGACGCTGAACGCGGCGCAGCTCGAGACCGTGTTGCGTGCGGCACGCGACGCCGGGCAGCTTTTTATGGAGGCGATGAAGCCGCCGTTCTTTCCGCTGTACCGCCAGTTGCGTGCGCACCTGCATGACGATCCGATCGGCGAGATCCGGCTCGTGCGGGCAGGGTGCGCGTCGTCGTCGGTGCCGGACGACCATTCCGTCTATCGCCTCGATCGCGCGGGCGGTGCGCTGCTCGATATCGGGATCTACGAGGCGTTTCTTGCGGTCGACTGGCTCGGCGCGGCGCGCGACGTGCAGACGCTCGGCCGCGTCGGCGCAACCGGTGTCGACCTGTTTGCGAGCCTGAACAGCGTGCATGCGAACGGCGGGATCGCGCAGCTCTTTTGCGGGCTCGACGTGATGGGGCGCGGCGACGCACTGATCGCCGCGGCCGGCGGCCATGTGACGATTCACGAGAAGTGGTGGAACCCGTCACACGCAACGATTCGTTATGCGGACGGGCGCACCGTCGAACTCGACGCGCCGGTCGACGGCGGCGGGCTGAACTACGAGACCGCGCATTTCTGCGACCTGCTGCGCGCGGGCAAGACCGAAAGCCCGATCATGACGCATGACCATTCTCGGCAGATGATCGCGATGACCGATGCCGCGCGTGCGGCACTCGGCGTGCGCTATTCGGGCGAGTAGGCGGGAAAGACGGCGCCGGGCACGCGGGTGCGGCCCGGCGGATGACGTGCGCTCAGTGCCGCGACGGCAGCGACAGGCGTTTTTCGTACCAGCGCTGTACCCATTCGAGGATCTGGCACAGGATCCAGTACACGGCCGCGGCGGCGAGATAGAGCGGCAGCGGCTGATAGGTCGCCGCGATCACTTCCTGCGCGCTGCGCAGCAGTTCGGTCACGGTGATCACGGACACGAGCGACGTGTCCTTGATCAGGCTGATCAGGCTGTTCGACAGGCTCGGCACCGCGATGCGCAGCGCCTGCGGACCGATCACGTAGCGCAGCGTCTGCCCCCACGACAGCCCGAGGCTGTATGCGGCGAGCCACTGGCCGCGTGCGATCCCGTTGATCGCGCCGCGCATGCTTTCCGACATGTAAGCCGCGACGTTCGCGGACAGCGCGATGACGCCGGCAGGTGTCGGGTCGAGCGAGATGCCGAGGCTCGGCAGCCCGTAATAGATGACGAAGATCTGCACGAGCAGTGGCGTGCCGCGCATCAGGCTCACGTACGCGCGTGCCAGCCACGCGAGCGCGTTGACCCAGATGCGTTCGAAGCCTTCGAGCGCTTCGCTTTGCCGGATGCCCATCATCGCGAGCACGACGGCACCAAGCAGGCCGAACACCATCGACAGCACGGCGAACTTGACGGTCAGTACGGCGCCCTGGGCGAGCACCGGCAACGATTGGACGAGCAGGGACGTTGTCGACATGGAATACGAATCGAATGCGTGCGCGAAAGCGCAATCATAAACCGGACGAATAAAACAAAGGGCGGCATCGTTACGGATGCCGCCCTTTCCGGCCCGCCGTCAGGCGGGAAATGCAGGCGTGCTTACTTGATCGGCTTCGTCACGTCGATGCCGAACCACTTGTCCGAGATCTTCGTGAAGGTGCCGTCGGCTTCGAGTTGCGCCATCGCGTCGTCGATCGCCTTCTGGAACTTCGGGTTGCCCTTCTTGAACGGGATGCCCGACGGGTTCGCCGAGCCGACGTTCGCGCCCGGGCGCAGCGGCAGTTGCGAATTCTTCGTCAGGTACGCGAGCATCAGGCGATCGTTGAGCGCCGCGTCGAGACGACCGGCCGCGAGATCGCGCAGGTACTCGGGCGCGCCCGGGTACGTCTTCACGTCGATGCCGGGCACCGACTTCGCCATGTCCATGTAGTTCGTGCCGAGCGCGACGCCGAGCTTCTTGCCTTTCAGGTCTTCAAGCGACTTGAACTGGCGCGTGTCGTCGTTGCGCTGGATCAGCTGCGCGGACGAATACGTGTACGCCGGCGAGAAGTCGAGCGTTTCCTTGCGCTTGTCGGTGATGCCGACCTGGTTGGCGATCACGTCGAACTTGCCGGCCTGCAGGCCCGCGATGATGCCGCTCCATTCGGTCGTCACGAATTCCGCTTTCACGCCGAGCTTCGCGGCCACCGCCTTCGCGATGTCGACGTCGAAGCCGACGAGTTCACCTTGCGGGTTCTTCGAGTTGAACGGCGGGAACGTGCCTTCGAGGCCGACCCGCAGCGTGCCGCGTTGTTTCACCTGGTCGAGGAGGTCGGCCGCATGCGCGGTGGCGGCGGCGAACGACGTGCCGATCAGGCCGGCAACCAGCAGCTTCTTCAGCAGCGCAATCTTCATCGTGTGTTTCCTTGCCCTGTCCGGGTCATTGATTCTGATAACGGGTCGATGATAGCAAAAATGCAATCGACCTCTAAATATCGTTTGTTTATGCCTATATTACGCGGTGCGTTCGTGGGCGATGGCCTTCACGCATTCCGCGACGAGCGCGGGGCCGCGGTAGATGAAGCCCGTATACAGCTGGACGAGTGCCGCGCCGGCCGCGAGCTTGGCGCGGGCGTCCTCGCCCGAGAAAATGCCGCCGACGCCGATGATCGGCACTTCGCTGCCGACTTCGGCGTGCAGCTTGCGGATCACTTCGTTCGACGCGTCGAACACGGGGCGGCCCGACAGGCCGCCGGCTTCGTCCGCATGCGGCAGGCCCTGGACGGCCGCGCGCGACAGCGTCGTGTTGGTGGCGATGACCGCCTCGATCTTGTGGCGCAGCAGCGTGTCGCCGATTTCCTTGACCTGCTCGTCGTCGAGATCGGGCGCGATTTTCAGTGCGAGCGGCACGAGCTTGCCGTGCAGGTCGGCGAGGCGCTGCTGCTTGTCCTTCAGCGCGGCGAGCAGCGCGTCGAGCTCGCCCGCGCCCTGCAGCTGGCGCAGGTTCTTCGTGTTCGGCGACGAGATGTTGATCGTCACGTAGCTCGCGAACGGGTAGACGCGCTCGAGGCAGTACAGGTAGTCCTCGGCGGCGCGCTCGATCGGCGTATCGGCGTTCTTGCCGATGTTCAGGCCGAGGATGCCGCGATAGCGGGCGGCCTGGACGTTCTTCACGAACTGGTCGACGCCGTGGTTGTTGAAGCCCATCCGGTTGATCAGTGCTTCGGCCTGCGGCAGGCGGAACATCCGCGGGCGCGGGTTGCCGGGCTGCGGGCGCGGCGTGACCGTACCGACCTCGATGAAGCCGAAGCCGAGCGCCGCCAGGCCGTCGATGGCTGCGCCATCCTTGTCGAGGCCGGCCGCGAGGCCGACCGGGTTGCGGAACGTGAGCCCCATCACGGTGCGCGGTGCGTCGGGCACGCGGGCCGACAGCGCGCAGGCGAGGCCGGTGCGGCCGGCCGCGCCGAGCGCGCGCAGCGTGAGGTGGTGAGCGTCTTCCGCATCCATCTTGAACAGGGATGCGCGGGCCAGCGGATAGAGGGAACTGAACACGGGAATAGGGCGGACAGCCGGAATGAATGACAACCCGCTATTTTACCGGGAGTTGCGCGGCAGAGGCGCGCTTCGCTTCGTTACCCCTGGCGGCGCGTGTCAGCCCGAGCCGGAATGCCCGCCCGGCAACGGCGCGCGGGCCAGTGCCGCGTCGACGGGCGGCAGGTCGATCCGTTCCGGGTCGAGTATCTTCCAGCGGCCGTCGATCAGCCCTTCGAGCGGGTGGAAGTTCGCCTTGTAGGCCATCTTCGGGCTCTCGCGGATCCAGTAGCCGAGATACACGTAGGGCAGGCCGAGGCTCTTCGCCTGCTCGATTTGCCACAGGATGTTGTAGGTGCCGTAGCTGGTGTGCGCGTCGTCGGGTTCGAAGAACGTATAGACCGACGACAACCCGTCGCCGAGGATGTCGATCATGCTGACCATGCGCAGCTTGCCGGGCTCGCCGCCCGGTGCGTCGAGGTCGCGGAATTCGACGAGGCGCGAGTTGATCCGGCTCTGCAGCAGGAATTGCTCGTACTGGTCGCGGCTGTCGCGATCCATGCCGCCGCCCGCGTGGCGTGCGGACTGGTAGCGCATGTAGAGCGCGTAGTGCTCTTCGTCGTAGTGCAGCGGCGAGACCGTCGCGACGAGCGTGCGGTGGCGCTTCCACATCCGGCGCTGCGTGCGCGACGGTACGAACGCGTCGACAGGCACGCGCACCGGCACGCAGGCACGGCAGCCGTCGCAGTACGGACGATACGTGAACACACCCGAGCGCCGGAAGCCGGCCTTGACGAGCTCGGTGTAGATGTCGGAATTGATCAGGTGGCTCGGCGTCGCGACTTGCGAGCGCGCGACGCGGCCGTCCAGATAGCTGCACGGATAGGGCGCCGTTGCATAGAATTGCAGCGCCGAAAGCGGTGAAAGCGGCAGCTCAGTCGGGTGAGTCATGGGCAGCTCTCGTTGCAGGGAGGGAGGGCCGCGCTAGCGCTCGATCCCGGAGGGGGCCGCCGTTTCGGCGCGGCCCGTCAGCGCGGCGAGCACGCGCTTGTCGAACTGCCACGGAATCGGCGGTTCGGCTACCGCGCTGCGCACGTGAGCGACAAAGGCCTTGCGTGCGATCTCGCGGCCGCCGAGCGACGCTAGATGCGACGTATTCTGCTGGCAGTCTATCATCTCCAGCCCCTGCTCGCGAAGGTGCGCGACGAGCGTGGCCAGCGCGATTTTCGATGCGTCGGTCGCGTCCGCATACATCGACTCGCCGAAAAACATCCGTCCGAACGACACGCCGTACAGGCCGCCGACACGCCGCCCGTCGTGCCACGTTTCGATGCTGTGCGCGTTGCCGGAGCGGTAGAGCGACGTGTACGCGTCGATGATCTCGGCCGTGATCCACGTGCCGCGCTGCCCGCGGCGCGGCGCCTGCGCACACGCGCGCATCACGCCCGGAAAGTCGTAGTCGACGCGCACTTCCCATTCGGGCGCGCGCAGCACGCGCTTCAGCGTCTTGCGCAGCGAAGGCGACACCTTGAATTCGGCCGGCACGAGGATCATGCGCGGGTCGGGGCTCCACCACAGCACGGGCTGGCCGTCCGAATACCACGGGAAGATGCCGCGCAGGTACGCGTCGATGAGGCGCGACGGCAGCAGGTCGGCGCTCGCGGCAAGCAGCCCCGGCGCGCCGGTCGCGGGGCCGAGCGCGCGTTCGATGGGCGGAAAGGGATCGTCCGGGCCGAGCCAGGGGACCATGGGGCGGGGGCTCAGCCGTTGCGCAACGAGCGGAAGATATCGCCGGTGTGCACGCCGTAGTCGCCCGCGGCGCGATCGGCGAAGAAGAATCGCAGGGTCTGGCTGACGGTCGGGAACGCGATCTCGTCCCACGGGATGTCGGCTTCGTCGAACAGCTTCACTTCGAGGCTTTCCTCGCCGGCCTCGAATGCCGGATCGGTGAGCCGCGCGAGGTAGAACAGGTGGACCTGGTGCACGTGCGGCACATTGAGCAGCGTGAACAGGTTCTGCACCTCGACGCGCGCGCCGGCTTCCTCGAGCGTTTCGCGCGCGGCGGCTTCGGCCGTTGTTTCGCCCATCTCCATGAAGCCTGCCGGCAGCGTCCAGAAGCCGTAGCGCGGTTCGATCGCGCGGCGGCACAGCAGGATCTGATCGCCCCAGACCGGGACCGTGCCGACGACGTTGCGCGGATTCTGGTAGTGGATCGTGCCGCAGTGATCGCAGACGAAGCGCTCGCGATTGTCGCCCGGAGGAATGCGCGCGATGACTTCGTGACCGCAGACGGAGCAGAATTTCATGTCGAGTGGAAGGGACGAGGTGATGCGAGTGTATCACCGGGATGCGGCATTCTCGAACGCGGGCGCGTGCAGGCCGCGTGTCGCGCAAAGTGGAGGGTGCGGGTGCGCGAAGCGGCGCGGGGAGTACGACGGAAAAACAAAAAGCCCGGCACTAGGCCGGGCTTTTTGCATGAATCTGGACGTTGGTTGCGGGGGTAGGATTTGAACCTACGACCTTCGGGTTATGAGCCCGACGAGCTGCCAGACTGCTCCACCCCGCGTCCGTCGAAGAAATGAATTATAAGGAGTAACCCGAACGCGTGCAAGCGTTTTCTGACAATTTCTTGTCGCCGCTTGTGGGGCCGGTACGGTGGGTGGGTGCGCTAGAATCGAGCGGTTTGTTTCGTCTCTTCGGCAGCGGGGCTGTGCGCGATCGCGTCGGCACCGTTGTGACTCTCATTACTGTATCGACGGATTCATGGACATCGCTCACGATCTGCAATCGATCGGCGCGCAGGAACAGGCGCTCGTGTTTCCCCATTTCGACCCGGCCCGCGCATGGGCGCTCGGCAACCGGATGCATGCGCTCGCGACGTCGCGCGGCCATGCGGTCGCGATCGACATCGTCACGTTCGGCCAGCCGCTGTTCTACGCGGCGCTCGCTGGCGCCACGCCCGAGAATGCCGACTGGGTGCGCCGCAAGCGCAACGTCGTCGCGCATTTCCGCCGTAGTTCGTACGCCATCGGCCTGCGCATGCAGCAGGCCGGCACCACGCTCGCGGACAAGCACGGGCTGCCGGTCGCCGAGTACTCGCCGTACGGCGGCTCGTTTCCGCTGATCGTGGCGGGCGCCGGCGTGATCGGTTCGATCACCGCATCCGGGCTGCCGCAGCGCGCGGATCACGAATTCGTCGTCGAGGCGCTGTGTGCGGAGCTCGGCCACGACTACGCGGTGCTGGCCCTCGCAAGGAGCTGAGCGATGCAACTGCCCGGTTACGCATGGCTCGCGATCGCGATCGTCGCGGAAGTGATCGGCACGTCCGCGCTGCGTGCGGCGGACGGCTTCACGCGCCTCTGGCCGTCGTTGCTCGTCGTCGCCGGTTACGGCATCGCGTTCTACTGCCTGTCGCTCACGTTGCGTACGATGCCTGTCGGCATCATCTATGCAGTCTGGTCGGGCGCCGGCATCGTGCTGATCACGCTCGTCGCGATGCTGCTCTATCGTCAGGTGCCGGATCTGCCGGCGGTGATCGGCCTCGGCCTGATCGTCGCCGGCGTCGTGGTGCTGAACCTGTTTTCGAAGATGCAGGCGCACTGAGCGTGCGACTGCCATTTGCCGGATGACCCTCATGACCGATTCCACTTCCGCTGCCGTTTCCGCCGAATCCGCCCAGCCCGACGTACGCGCGTATGTCGCGAACCGCATCGGCTTTCTCGAACTGAACCGGCCGAAGGCGCTGAACGCGCTGTCGGTCGGCATGATCCGGCTGATGCAACGGGCGCTCGACGCGTGGCGCAACGATCCCGAAGTCGTCGCGGTGGTCGTGCACAGCCCGCATCCGCGCGCGTTCTGTGCGGGCGGCGACGTGCGCTTCTTCCATGAGGCGTGGCAGCGCGACGACCGTGACGCGGTCGACACGTTCTTCATCGAGGAATACACGCTGAACCATACGATCTTCACGTATCCGAAGCCTTACATCGCGCTGATGCACGGCGTCGTGATGGGTGGCGGCATGGGGATTTCGCAGGCGGCGCGGCATACGGGCGGCCTGCGCGTCGTGACCGACTCGACGAAGATGGCCATGCCGGAAACGCGTATCGGCCTGTTCCCGGACGTCGGGATGAGCTGGTTCCTCGCGCGCACGCCCGGCGCGATCGGCCGCTATCTCGCCGTGACCGGCGCGACGCTCGACGCGGCCGGCGCGCTGTACGCGCAGCTTGCCGACGTCTACTTGCCCGATGCCGCGCTGCCCGCGCTGCTCGATACGCTGCGCAGCGCGCGCATCGACAACGGCGAGCAGGCCGTCGCCTGCGTGGCCGACGCGGCGGCCGCGCACAAGGTCGTGCCGACGCCCGACACGTCGGCGCTGGCCGACGCGCGCGCCGGGATCGACCGGCATTTCGCGCAGCCCGACATCGGCGCGATTCTCGCGTCGCTCGACGCCGAGCAGGATTGCGCGGCCGTCGACGGGTGGGTCGAGAAGGCGACCCATGCGATGCGCGAACAGTTGTCGCCGCTGTCGATGGCCGTATCGCTGGAAGTCGTCGAACGTGCACGCGGCGCGACAATGGCCGATTGCCTGCGGCGCGACCTCGATCTCACGCGCTCGACGTTCGCGCACGGCGACGTGATCGAAGGCGTGCGTGCGCTGATCGTCGACAAGGACCACCAGCCGGTCTGGCGCTTCCAGTCGACCGCCGACATCGATCGTGCAGACGTGCTCGCGATGTTCGACAGCCCGTGGACGCCGGACACGCATCCGCTGCGGAATCTGCAGGACTGACGTCGGACTGACCGAAGCACACGCTGGAAACGAAAAGGCCGCCTGCGCACGCAGGCGGCCTTTTTCATGGAGGCGACCGGCCCGCGGTCGACGGGCGTCGCGCTTGCGCCCGCGTTACTCGTCGCCTGCGTCGTCCGACATGAACGCGCGCATGAACACGAGTGCGCCGAAGCCCCATACCGCGTTCGCCGCGAAGCCGGCCGCGAGCACGGGCATCATGTTGCCCGACGGCCAGATGCCGCGCAGCGGATCGATCGCGAACACGCGGGCGGCCGTCAGCACGATGCCGCCGAACACCAGTGCACCGATCCACGATGCCTCACGTTCCGGCGACACCCGCAGCAGCCACGCCATCGGGACTGCACAGCATGCGCTGATCAGCGCATTCGCGACAAATTCAGGAATGCCGAGCGGCGCGAACGGTTGCGTGGAGAAGCCGGTTGCGGCGATCAGGTCGGCCGTATGAAGGAGTGCGAGCGTGGCCTCGCGGAAGAACAGGGCGGCCAGGAAGCCGGACAGGAATGGCAGGATGACTTTCTGCATCGATGAGTGCACCGCAGGCGCGCACGGCCGGGGCCGTCCGCGCGGAGTTATTCGGATAGGTGCGTCATTATAGGGCCCGCCCGCTGCGATATTCGCTCCAGCGTCGTGCTAATCACGAAAGCGGAAAACCTAAGCTCAAAAAAATCGTTCCAAAGCCCTGCACCGATCCCTAGACTGATTTCCCAGAAACAGCCGTGCAATCGCGTCCTCGCCCGCTGCACGGCCTGACCGGCGAGCCATCCCGATTCGAACGCACACCATGCATGCGCCGCTGATCCGCGACGCGAGCAGGGCGGTGTTTTTTTCAAATTCCGGCAAGGACAGTCAAGCAGGAGCAGCAAATGAATGTGTTCTGGTTTATCCCCACGCACGGCGACAGCCGCTATCTCGGTACGGCCGAAGGTGCGCGCGCCGCGGACTACGATTACTTCAAGCAGGTCGCGGTGGCGGCCGACACGCTCGGCTACGAGGGTGTGCTGCTGCCGACCGGCCGTTCCTGCGAGGATGCGTGGGTCGTTGCGTCGAGCCTCATCCCGGCGACGCAGCGCCTGAAGTTCCTGGTCGCGATCCGTCCCGGCATCGCGTCGCCGGGGCTGTCGGCGCGGATGGCCGCGACGTTCGACCGCCTGTCCGGCGGCCGCCTGCTGATCAACGTCGTGACGGGCGGCGATGCCGCCGAACTCGAAGGCGACGGCCTGTTCGCGGATCACGACACGCGCTACGAAATCACCGACGACTTCCTGAACATCTGGCGCGGGCTGTTGTCCGCGTCGCACGACAACGGCGGGTTCGACTACATCGGCAAGCATCTGCAATCGAAGGGCGGCAAGGCGCTGTACCCGCCCGTGCAGCGTCCGCATCCGCCGCTGTGGTTCGGCGGCTCGTCGCCGGCCGCGCATGAGATCGCGGCCGATCACATCGACACCTACCTGACCTGGGGCGAGCCGCCCGAGGCCGTCGCGAAGAAGATCGCGGATATTCGCGCCCGTGCGGAGGCGCGCGGCCGCAAGATCAAGTTCGGCATTCGTCTGCACGTGATCGTGCGCGAAACCGAGGACGAAGCGTGGCGCGACGCAGAGCGCCTGATCAGCCGCCTCGACGACGAAACCATCGCACGTGCGCAGAAGGCGTTCGCGAACATGGATTCGGAAGGCCAGCGCCGGATGGCCGCGCTGCACGGCGGCAAGCGCGGGGGCCGCGAGGCGCTCGAGGTGTATCCGAACCTGTGGGCCGGTGTCGGCCTCGTGCGCGGCGGCGCGGGTACCGCGCTCGTCGGCAATCCGGAACAGGTCGCGGAGCGCATGCGCGAATACGCGGATCTCGGCATCGAGACCTTCATCCTGTCCGGCTATCCGCACCTGGAGGAGTCGTACCGCTTTGCGGAACTCGTGTTCCCGCTGATCAAGGGCAACGGCGAGGCGAAGGCGACCGGCCCGCTGTCGGGCCCGTTCGGCGAGATCGTCGGCAACAGCTATCTGCCGAAAGCGGCCCAGAGCTGAGCGACGGGAGGCCTGCGATGACAACGAAAACGTCGACGACGGGCGCGGCCGTGGCCGCCCGCGCATGGCGCGGCGTCGCACCGTGGCTCGTGCCGCTCGCGCTGCTGGCGGCATGGGAAGTCGGCGCGCGCACCGGCTGGCTGTCGACCCGCGTGTTGCCCGAGCCCGTGGCAGTCGTCCGAGCGGCCTGGTCGCTCGTGACGTCGGGCGAAATGTGGGCGAACGTGAAGGTCAGCACCTGGCGCGCGCTGTTCGGTTTCGCGATCGGCGGCGGAGTCGGCCTCGCGCTGGGGCTCGCGACCGGCTTGTCGAAGGCGGCCGAGGTTGCGCTCGATTCGACGATCCAGATGATCCGCAACATCCCGGCGCTCGCGATGATTCCGCTCGTGATCCTGTGGTTCGGCATCGACGAGAAGGCGAAGCTGTTCCTCGTTGCGCTCGGGGTGTTCTTTCCGGTCTACATCAACACGTACCACGGGATCCGCTCGGTCGACGCGAACCTGATCGAGATGGCGAAGAGCTATGGCGTGCGCGGCTTTGCGCTGTACCGCGACGTGATCCTGCCCGGTGCGTTGCCGTCGATTCTCGTCGGCGTGCGCTTCGCGCTCGGGCTGATGTGGGTGATGCTGATCGTCGCGGAAACGATCTCCGCGCAGTCGGGCATCGGCTACATGACGATGAACGCGCGTGAATTCCTGCAAACCGACGTGGTGGTGGTCGGCATCCTGCTGTACGCGGTGCTTGGCAAGCTGGCCGACGTGCTGGCGAAATGGCTCGAGCGCGTGACGCTGCGCTGGCACCCCGCTTATCAATCAGGAGCAAAGGCATGAATGCGACGACTTCGGCGGCCGCCTATGGCCTGCTCGCCGGCGCAGACCTCGAGGCCGAACTGGCGCAGGCGCGCGTCGCGGACGGCGACGCACGGGATGCGGCGATCCTCGAACGTGACGGCAGTGCGTCCGTCGTTCCGCTTGCACGGCGGCGGGCAGGCGGCCCGGCACCCGACGATGCGGTGACGCTGTCGGGCGTCAGCAAGCGCTTCGGCGCGCGCACGGTGCTCGACAACGTCGAGCTCGGCATCGCGCGCGGCAGCTTCGTCGCGATCGTCGGTCGCAGCGGCTGCGGGAAATCGACGCTGCTGCGTCTCGTCGCGGGGCTCGAGCAGCCGAGCAGCGGCGCGCTCGTGACGCGCGGCGAGGGCGGCGGCGAACTCGATACGCGGATCATGTACCAGGATGCGCGCCTGCTGCCGTGGAAGACCGTGCTGCAGAACGTGATGCTGGGCCTTGGGCGCGGCGCGCGCGACCAGGCACGCGCGGTGCTCGATGAAGTCGGCCTGCTGGAACGCGCGAACGACTGGCCCGCGCAACTGTCGGGCGGCCAGCGGCAGCGTGTCGCACTGGCCCGCGCGCTCGTGCACCGGCCGCAATTGCTGTTGCTCGACGAGCCGCTCGGCGCGCTCGACGCGCTGACCCGCATCGAGATGCATGCGCTGATCGAGCGGTTGTGGCGCGAACACCGGTTCACGGCGCTGCTCGTCACGCACGACGTGCAGGAGGCCGTTGCGCTCGGCGACCGCATCCTGCTCATCGAGCAGGGGCGGGTGGCGCTGGATCAGCCGGTGCCGCTCGACCGGCCGCGCGCCCGCGCATCGGCCGCGTTTGCGGCGCTGGAGGATCGCGTGCTGAAACGCGTGCTTGCCGGCGGGCCCGGTACGGCCGGCCAGGACGCGACGCATGAGACGGATAACGTTCGACCGGTCGGGCAGATCCGCTGGGCCGTTTAAATCCGGGCGGCAACGGCCGCCCGTTGTGAGATCTTTTTCTTCGGAGCGATCAACCTGATGAGCATCACTGCAATCAACGTACGTAACCAGTTCAAGGGCAAGGTGAAGGAGATCATCCGCGGATCCGTGGTCTCCGAGGTCGACGTCGAGACGCCGTTCGGCATCGTCACGTCGGTGATCACGACCCGTTCGGTTGACGAACTCGAACTGAAGGTCGGCGCGGAAGTCGTCGCGCTCGTGAAATCGACCGAAGTGTCGATCGCGCGCCTCTGAGCCCGCGTGTCCAGCGCCGGTGCGGCGTCGCGGGCAAGCTGCCCGTTGGCGCCGCCCGGCATTTCCGTAGCGCGTTTGCCTTGGTATTCGACGTCCGGACGAAGTGCTAGGATGGAGCGACAACGATGCCGGAGGCCAACGCATGACCCCCATCCTTTCCCCCGAAGCCATCGAGGCGCTGAAGTGGATCGACCAGTTCGGTGAAAGCCGGCCGGTTCCCGCCGTGTTCGACGACGTCGTCTACGCGTTGCTGAACGAGGGGCTGATCTACCAGGCGGCGGCCGACCGGGTCGACCTGACGGCCGATGGCAAATCCTTTTTATCCGACGAATACGATTGAGCGCACGGCGCCGGCCGCGCGGGCGGCCCGGCGCTGCGTCGCCACGGAGCGTGCGATGGAACCGAGAGGCAGCGACCTCGGCGATTTCAGCGAGCCGTACCGCGGCTTCGAGATCGAGGTGAAGACCGAGCAGGTCTGGGACGGCGAGCACGCGCATTACCGCGTGCTGCAAGGCGATGCCGTGCGGATCGACTGGCGGCTCGTCAAGGTCGACGGGATGCTGCTGACCGAACGACGCGTGATCGAGCGTGTGCTCGACGAGGCGCGGCGGGCCGTCGATACGGAGCTCGGCGAAGGGTAGCCTGCGTGCCGGGCAGGCACGGACCGTCTTGCGGTAAAATACCGGGTTGTTCCCGCGCCGTCTGGCCTGTTGCCCGAAATCCATGTCCGTACCGTCCTCGCTTCCTCCCCGCCGCGTATCCGTCGCGCCCATGCTCGACTGGACCGACCGCCATTGCCGGTCGTTCCATCGGACGCTGACGCGCGACACGTGGCTGTATACGGAGATGATCACGACGGGCGCGCTGCTGTTCGGCGATGCCCAGCGGCATCTCGCGTTCACGCCGAACGAATCGCCGGTTGCGCTGCAGCTGGGCGGCAGCGAGCGCGACGACCTCGCGCGTGCCGCGAAGCTCGGCGAGCAGTGGGGCTACGACGAAATCAACCTGAATTGCGGATGCCCGTCCGAGCGCGTGCAGCGCGGCGCGTTCGGCGCGTGCCTGATGAACGAGCCGCAACTCGTGGCCGACTGCGTGAAGGCGATGAGCGATGCGGTGTCGGTGCCGGTCACGGTCAAGCATCGGATCGGTGTCGATGCGGTCGAGGACTACGCGTTCGTGCGCGACTTCGTCGGCACGGTGGCCGAGGCTGGCTGCAAAACGTTCGTCGTGCATGCGCGCAATGCGATCCTGAAGGGGCTGTCGCCGAAGGAGAATCGCGAGATCCCGCCGCTCAAGTACGACTATGCGTATCAGTTGAAGCGCGATTTTCCGTCGCTCGAGATCGTCATCAATGGCGGCATCACGACGCTTGACGAAGTCGCGCAGCATCTGGAGCATGTCGACGGCGTGATGCTCGGCCGCGAGGCGTATCACAACCCGTACGTGCTTGCGGAGGTCGATGCGCGCTTCTACGGATCGACCGCAGCGGTGCCGACGCGCGAAGAGGCCGAGGCGAAGCTGATCGAATACTGCGCGGCCGAACTGAAGCGCGGGACTTACCTCGGCGCGATCGTGCGGCATGCGCTCGGACTGTATCGCGGCATGCCCGGCGCACGCGGCTGGCGTCGTGTGCTGTCCGACAACAAGAAGCTCGCACGTGCCGATCTGGCCGTGTTCGACGAGGCGCGCGCGCATCTGAACGAGGCCGAAGAAGTTTTTGAAAAAAAAGCTTTGCAAGATTCAAAAGTGTTCGTATAATCTTGTTCTTCGCTGCTGAAACACAAAAGCAGCGAAGAACAAAAGGCAGTAACAGTGGTGGCTGTAGCTCAGTTGGTAGAGTCCAGGATTGTGATTCCTGTCGTCGTGGGTTCGAGTCCCATCAGCCACCCCAAAGAATGCATTAACAAAACAGGCGCTTAGGCGCCTGTTTTGCTTTGCACGGTATGAATTTCGGAACGGAAAACGCAATTTCGGAATTCACTCCGTCGCGTCAGCAGCTTTCACCTTCCGTCGATCGTAGTGCCGATGTGTTGTACCCGGATTCGCATGTGCTGCGAAATCGTATGCATCAGCATCGCGATTCGCGAGCTTCGTTGTAATTGCGGCCGGGCGAATATCCTGTAAAGAGAAGTAGTCGGGGTGCTTTGTTAGCATCAGTTCCATGCCACCCTTGACCGGTCGATTGATTCGATTCGCGATTCGCTGCGCGGCCTCCCGCATCTTCTTCACCTCAAACTCCTTCGCGATCTCAGCGTCGTACGACCCGATGTAGCCATACATCGCGTCTTGCCAGACCGACGCCCATCCACTCTTCGAATACATCTGCCCCTTGCGGTTGGGAAAGAGGGATAGGCTGTCGACCTTGCAACCGCGTTTCGCGCGTTCGACTACAGCATGCAACCTCGGCGACCAGTGCCGAAGCTTGACCGTTTGCGCCTCGCCTTTCTTTCTCTTTGCCCCGACCACGTGCACGCCAGCGTCCGTGAGTCCGGACATGTGATATGGGCGTACCTCCGCGGCGCGGAATCCAGTGAGATAACAGAACATAGCGGCGAAGCCCATCGTGCGATACGCTTGGTCTTGCCGGAGCGACCAGACATAGAAGCGAAGCACCTGATGCCGCTCGATCGCTCGGACGTCCTTCTCTGCCTTGTTCTGCATCATCCCAACGAATGGATTGCCCTTTATAAGCCCCCAGCGGATCCAGTAATTGCACATCGTCGACATGAGCGCCATGTCCTTGTTGGCGCCGATCGGTGCGCCGGCCTTCGCGCGCGTCGAGAAACTGGTAACCGTGGATGCTTTCGAGCCGCTGCGGTGCCATGCGGCCGAAGAAGAGAGTCAGACGATCGTAGGCGGAGTTGCGGACAGCTTTGCCATCACGCGACTGGTCGCGGAAGTGATCAGGATCTACCTCATCGCGAAACCGCTCGATGGCTTGACCGACCGATCCCGCAACGATTGTGCCTTCCTGAATGTCCAGTGCGCGACGTTTTGCCGTGCGCTCGGCGACGACAAGGGCCGCGCGATCACCACGCGGAGCTGTGGAAAGCGTCTCGGATCGACCGTCCGGATACTTGTACCAAAAGGAGATTTTCCGGGTGCCGGTCCGCTTGTATAGTCGGTCAACACCAGTTGATTCGTACTTAGCAGAACGCTTGGAGGTTAGGGCCGGCATCGTGTCGTGTTGTTTGTGTTTTGGTGGCGAGGCCGAGCTTCTGGTCGCGGTATGCGCGTGCGACTTTTGGTAGGCCAGTCTTGTCGACGACGAAGCGCCAATGGTTCAGCTCAAGCCAGCGCGACATTGCTGCGCGCTGATTCGGTTTGCAGCCGACGAGGTCGACCAGCTCGTGGGCGGTGAGATAGTCGCTCATGCTACGATCCCCGTGTCTCAAAAAGGCGTTGAAGCGATACAGAAAAAATTTGTGATGCGCGGGTACGAGATGAACTGCGAACCGCGCGTGACGGAGGACGGCAAGTTTGCCGCCCAGGTCGAGGTAACGAAGTTGGGTTTCAGTCGAGAAGCTGCGTTTCGACAGCTTGGCGAATTCGCGACGGAGGCAGAGGCGGTCGAGTACGCGAAGAACTTCTCAGTGGAGTGGCTTAGCCGCTACGGATAGCATGAATCGAATGACCTCGCGGGCCAAGGCCATTGCACCCATATTCGATATGGGAGGCGCAGCAAACGCAGCACGGCTCTTGTGTTCCGTACCCGGACTCGCACTGATTATCCCGAGGGTTGCATACGCATGCGGTGACGGTAGCTGTGCGGCAGGTCTTGCGGTTGACTTGATTCTCGGATTGGCTGCGATCTGGCTAATCTTTAGCACCTTCATGTTCTGGTGTTTTAGAAAGTATCGGATGCGCAAGCGACTCGGATTGACGCTGCTGATCGCTTTTGGACCGCTAATTTGGCTCGCGATTGTGTTTCTGGTGGAGTTGTTTCAAGACCAATTCAATTGAGGCTTCCGGCGACACCTTAAATGCGCACCGCGTCTGCGTCTTGTCGCCTTCGAGCATGGCTCGTACCATGGAGCCCCAAAAAACATCGGGGATTCACACATGAGTTGGCACCGTGGAGATTGGCTGGCATTCGCTCAGGCGGCGGCATCGACGATCGCAGTTGCCGCTGCATTTGGCGTTGTATTTGTGCAGCATCAAATGCACGTCCGTCATACAAATCGGGTCGCTGAACGTGAGAGGTTGCGGGACCGCTACCAAGCAGCGACGTACGCGGAAGCACTCCTTCAGAACGCGATTGACTGTGCTGTTCCGGCTCTCCATGACATTGAAATCGTGTCGCGGCGGTCCACCCTAAACGGCCAAGTCGTTTTTGACGCGTCTCGGCTGGACAAAGCGTCGGATGCACTGGGGCAAGCTATACATAACAGGTTGCCTTCGGAAATAACAAACGCAGTTTTGTCGGCGTGGATGGCGGCCCAGCTGCTTTGTCACGCGCTTCATAGGACAGAGGAAATCCCAACGATGAACATCGAGAAGCTTTTGGCGTATTGCCGCGAACAGTACTCGGTGCTGAATTCGTCATTGGAAGTGGTGCACAATTCGAAGGCAAAGTGGGAGAGGCGGTTGAATGCGGGTTAGCCGGCTTCGACGGAGGGCACGAATCCGTTGGCATTCGCCAACACGATGCATTCCGCCCGCCCGTCCGATGATGGCTGTTGGGGCTGGTTGGTTTCGACCTCAGATTCTCGCTGCTCAAGGAAATTGACCAAATCATCGTAATCCGTGTTGTCCCACACAGCTCCGATGCCGCTGCACTCCGCGCAGCCTGCACCGAGATCGCATTGAAGAATCTCGCTGTACGGATATTCGCCTACCGGGTGGCCGTCCTCCGACTCGTAGCAGCCCGAACAGGTGCGCCAGAAGCCTTTGCCGCTCGTCAGCGCCTCGTGCACGTTCGACAGCTCTACGGCCGGCGCTGCTTCGTGCTGCTCGACAGCGGATGCGGCGAGGTGATCGATTACCCGCTGCAGTCGATCCCATCGAATGCGCCCGCTGTCGTCGCGGGCTTCGCGGCACGAGCCGAGATACGTTTGCTCGGCGCGCAAGCCTTCAATCAGTTGTTTCGTATCCATAGATGTCGCCTCTGTTCCAATACGTACGGCATTTAGAAATTTCATCGAGAAATAGACTGGACGCGGTGCGCGTTACATACTGCTGATCTCTCTAGGAGATCAGCCCTGTATGAATTCGTTCTTCCACTTCACGACCGTAATCCTTGAACCCAAGAGCATCATTCGACCTGGCAATTGGGGCTTTTTCCTGAGGACATACGACATCCGCAATCAGGGGCACGCCATGATGTTGGCCAGCGAAATGGTGCTGGAGCAGATCAGGCAAGCTTCGTTTCCCGATAGGCCGAGTCGACTCAATTGCAACTACGTCTTCGACGATGAGCAGATTGCACGGCAACAGCGCCCCGTGAACTTTGGACTTCATTTCCGTCTTTACGAGGTTCGACTCGTCGACAAAGCCCAGAAAACGCATCGTGCGGCGTTTAACCTTCTCAACGCACGGTTTCCCAATCAAGGCGTGGCCTATTTGCCTTATGCCGAAGACCTTGCGCATCGCTATTGGGGCGGCTCGGATATACAGATTCCTGAAGTGCTGACCGAGTCGCCTATCGAGATCGTGAAAGCTCTCGATTGACGGTCGAGTCATATCCAATACCCATGTCTGATCCAAACCCTTCATGACCGCCTCACAATTGAACCGCTTTGCGTTCGCGCTGTTTGCGGACTGATGCGGCGCGCGCCTGCGAGCAGTCCAGAAACTTGCGGATCTCGGTCACGGTCGCTCGCACGGTTCCTGCTGCGATCGCATTCGTGACTCGGGCAACGTCGGCGGGCTGCACGACGACTGGAAGGTGAAGCAGGAGCGCCGGCTCCGCGGCGGCCGGCGCGACCGGCGGCGTTACGGTCACAACCGGCACGACGGCGTTACTTGCGGGCGTGGCTGGCGTTACCGGATCGGCGTGACTTCCATGCTGGGCTGGCGTTACCGCGATTTCAGTCACGGCATCCGGGCGCAGCACGAGCATCCAAGCGAAGCAGGCAATAGCCTCAAGCACGCCCGCGAAAGCCAGTCCGGCGATCAGGTCGGCGCGTGCGGCGGTCAGGCCGCGACGTGCACGAGCCGGCGTTCGTGTGCGAAGTTGACGCGGGCCAGCGCTTTGGCCTGGAGCGGCGAAACGCTGTTGCCGCACATGCGGATCTGCGCGGTTGCAGTGAGCGGAATGCGGGGGATAAGCCGCGGATCACCTGGCACCTGCACGCCATCCTTGAACAGCAGCTTTGGGTCCGGAATTTCGTGGATGATGTAGTTGCTAGGGAACGACTGTGCTCGGTACAGCTCGGGCGCCTTCAGCATGCGCAGTGTGATGTCGACGAGTACCCACCAAGCATCGGAATGGAACATCAGCACCATCTCGACCTGCTCCGGAAACTGCTCCGGAAGGTGCAGGCGCATCAGATCGGCGCAGAGGCGTGCATTCTCGCGGTGTTCGGGCGACAGGCAGTCGGTAGGTACCTGCATGGCTTGCACGAGCCCCATACGGTCCTTTGTCGGAATCGTGTGCATCGGCTCAGTCAGGTCCTGCCACTGTCCGCCCTCGCTGTAGTACTTGACCAGGTAGGCAGTGACGAGGCGTTGATTCGCGCCCTTTGATGCAATGGTCGACAGCGGTGCGGTCGCGGGCCGGCCGTCGTTTTCCTCCCAGAATCCACCGTTTGCCTGCTCGAAGAATGCTGCCGACAGTGCCTGTTCGCCACGATTGGCGCCGGTAATGGTTGGGAGTGGCGAGTCCGGATGCGTACCCGGGCGCTCTCCGTGGTGCGTCACGTGCATCAGATGCGCTGCGACGATGCCGAGCGGTGCGCTGCCTCCGGGCCGCTTCTGGAAGCTGTTCGCCGTTACGGTCGGCATGGGATCGTTCATCGACGCGCCCGAGCTTCCGGCCCGGAATTTCGTGATGTGTTCTGCGACGACAGCTTGCTTCACTCCGCCGGCGACAGCCGTGCCGAGCGGCTGCTCGATGGATTGCGTACGCGGCTCTTGGCCTATGCGTTCGCCATAACCGACCGTGATCAGGTGGGCACTCGCCAACGCATGATGTGTGCCGCTAGCCGTAACGGTCGCCGTCGGTTGCTCGACGCTTCGCGCACCGAGATGTGACTCGCTAGTACCACGCATCTGAACTAGCGTGGGGGCTACGACGGAGAAGTGGCCGCCCTTGACCTGGGCGCGGATGGTCCGCATTGGTTCATCGGCACGCATGGTCCGCTGATTGCTGGCGTTCGCATGCTCCGTCATGAATGGCGTGGAGACGCTCGAATTATTAGCGCCGCCGGCGTGCTGCGCGGGGATGATGAAGGGTGATGAGCTCGCGAGAACATGCTTCCACATGCCTTTTGCAATGCGGCGCTCGGTGTTCGATACGAGCGGCTTCTTTCGGCCGAAGATGCTGCTTGCTTTGATGCTGAAGTCGATGCACTCGGCTGCCGTACGGTAGGGAGCAAGCATCCCCGCAAGAACTTCGCGCGAGGCAGGTTCGCCATGCTCCGGTTCGGAGAATTCGATCGGCAAACCGTCGCGGCGAGCGACGAGGAACAGACGTTTGCGGATCGTCGGCGCACCGTTGTCGCATGCGCGCAGTTCACGCCAATCCACGTCATACCCATGTTGCGGGAGCTGTCGCACGAAGCTCTCGAAAGTCTTGCCCTTACGCTTCGGATCCGGGCGTGCCGTGCCATCCGGCTGGACGATCAGTGGCCCCCAGTCCTGAAATTCTTCGACGTTCTCGAGCATCAGGACACGCGGCTTTGTGAGTGCGGCCCATCGCATTCCAACCCATGCCAGCCCGCGGATGTGTTTCGAGACAGGCGTGCCACCCTTTGCCTTCGAGAAGTGCTTGCAGTCCGGCGATAACCACACTAGGCCGACCGGGCGATTGCCGGTAACTTCGATCGGGTCGACGTCCCATACCGATTCACACCGGGGATGTGTGTACGGATGGTTTAGCGCGTGCATTGCGAGCGCTTCGGGATCGTGGTTGATGGCGATTTCGACCGGGCGACCGAACGCCCATTCGAGGCCAGTGGAGGTTCCGCCGCCGCCGGCGAAGTTGTCGACGATCAGTTCGCTGCCGAGGTCGAGCGGCATCGTGAAGTTATCGCGCTTCATGGGATCTCTGTCGGGAAAAAGGCCGGGCGCCGGACTGGCCGCCCGTGAAATGCTATTGCCAGGGGAAATTCGAAAAGAAGCGGGCGCTATACAAGCCGCCCACAAGAAAAAGCCACGCATCCGAGGCAACGGAGTTTGCGCGGCTTGAGGGTATGGGGCGTGCTACGATCACAAACTAAACAACTAAGGGGCATGCAGATGAAACACGAATTTGTCGAGGGCGATTACACAGTTGCCGTAACCGCGAGCCCCGATGATTCACAGGACGAGGGGAAGCGGTTTCGCGCTGATGTTGTGATTCGCCGGACGGGAACAGACCACGTCATAAATTCATTTATTCGATATGTAGCGGCTGCTCGGGGAACTCTCAGGCTCAAGGACGCGATATACCACGGGGTGCGTGAGGCACGTCAAAACATCGAGGCCGGATTCCCTCGAGATTGAATTTCGAGAATGGCGGCAGAGGATATGCCACTGAGCGATATATCAGCCATGCTACGATTCGCACCAAAACAAACGAGGGTGCGATGAAAAATTGGAAAACGGTATTAGCAGTGATCGCCGGGATCGCTGCCACGATTATCATTTCCGGATTCGGTGCGACATCCGCTGGCACACGCCCTTACAGCCCTGAACTCATGGCTGCCTGGGTTCAGGCAACTGGGGCCATCGGTGCGATTCTCGCGTCTGGCTGGCTCGTGAAATGGCAGTTCGACAAGCAACGGGCGCTTCAAATCGCTGACCAGCAAGAGAGTGTTCGTATTCGCGCGATGCATCTGATCGCCATTGCCAACGAGGCATTGACGACTGTCAATCTCATGGTCTCGAGCTTCTCCAGCGACGCAGACGCGGATCTGTTCCTGAAGGAGGAGCATGATCCAAATCGTATTGAAGTCATTGGGCTTGCATTGCGCGAGATCCCTGTTCTTGAGCTGCCGTCGACAGAACTCGTGTTGCCGGTGATCATGCTACGGTCAGCCTGCGAGCGCATCTCGGATGCTTCTCGCACACTATCCGAGATGAAAGTGCAATACCTTGGTCAGCACTATCCGGAGCGAGTGAACACGCTTGAACATAAGGTTCTCGTCGAACAGGCTGGATACGTTGACAACGCGAGGCATCAAATCGTTGCCTATGGACGGCAGAGAAAGCTGATCTAGCCCCGCAATATGATCACATGGCTGATTGGAAAAAGAAGGGCGCCAATTGGTGCCCCCTTGAATGCCGCGCGGACCGAGATAAGCCACACGGGTATGCTCCGTTTGATCAGTAAGGCATGCGGTGCGGTTCGGCCGCGCGGCGCCGTTTGCCACCAACGCTCCTCGACGCCTGGTTTGTGAGCGGTGTACACGCGGCTGAGCGGGCCCTTGTCACGCAGGAAGGCCCATTCCCTCTAGCTGCCCGCGCGGTGCGCGAAGATCGTCTTCATAGTGGAACGAGTTGTTCAGCTCTTGCTAGCATCTGGTGTGCCCTGGCAGATCATGATCTGCTATTGTTTCTTCGGGGAACGGTTTCCGGCGACTGTGTCCGCTGGAGAGCGCCGTACTATTGGATGTGGTGAGACCTCTAATGGAGATCGGTGATGTGGCGCAATGAATCGTACAAGGGCTTTTTAATCAACGTCCTGCCAGTGCTGAAACACAATCCGGAGCCAGGGCAACAGGTCCCATACGGCTATACGGGGTACGTGAACCGTCCTGGTGCAGTCATTGCAGTGGAGGCGAACATTCGTCGTTTCACTCATCCGTCGGCTGATTTTCCCAACGAAGCGATGGCGGCTCAGGCTGCGTTTGAAGAGGGGCGATCGATCATCGACCGAACGCATTCGGAACTCACCATAGACGGTCTTTGACCGTATGACCGTCGATATACCGAGCGCGTGACTCGTTCGTCGAACACCACTCAAATAGGAAACTTCCGTGAGCGACACTGAAAAGCGATTGGCCGCATTGGAGATAGCAATCAAACATGTTTTTGAGCAGTTGCCTTCCGGCTATCTGAAAGCAGCACGCCAAGAAATCGACAGCAAAATTGCGAATTGGCAGGCGACCCCTGTTCCTCAAAGGACGTCGATAACGCGGTCAAACGCCATGCAAACGATGGCGGAGTTCAATCCGAATGCAGATCAGCAGGCTAAGGAGCGACAGGCCGCAGGGGATTCACTGACGCGAGCTCGCGAGTTGATCTCTCAACACGTCTACGAGCTCGAGTACAACGGATACAGTGTTGACTTCACGCCACTGGACTGTGGGAATGGGGAATTCGGAGCCCGATGGTCTATGCGAAATAATCACCCGAATGCGGATGGCTTGCCGATGAACAGTGGCGACCTTGGGCATCGTGGCTCGAAAGGGGAAATGGCCAGTCTCGGGGAGAGGGAAGCGAAGCGCTGGATCGATGAAAAGTAGTTTGGCTAAATAAGAAAAGGGCGTCCAGAAGGCCGCCCATCAAAACGCCGCGCAAGGTCTCAGGGCGCGCGGCGGTTAAGCAACCAACAACGTCGGGCGCCACTCGGTGCCGCGCACGATCCGACCGACCGGCTCGAGTACGAGCACCTCGGATTCCTTTTCGCCGCGCACGAGAGCACTGCCGCGCTTCTGTGCTTTCTCGAGCGACGTGTGACGCTTCGGCTTGCAATATCTGCCGACGGTCACGAACAGTGGTGCGCGTGCACCGACCGGACCGAGCGTCAGCTCGTCGATGCGCGCTTCGAGCGTCGCGGCGTTTGCGCGCCAGGTATCGGCCTTGGCAACCGCAGCGTCGCGCTCTGCCGTCAACGTCTTGATGACCTCCAGCAGATCAGACACTCGAACTTCGGCGTCGACTACATCATCGGCACCGCCGTCCGGCACAACTGGACGTGCGACGCATGGGAAGTTGGCAGTGACGGGCGGCTGCACAAGTGCCACCTGAGCCACAGCGAGCGGCTGCTGCTCAGCCGAGTAGGTGACTTCAGGTTCAGTTTTGGCGGCCGCAGACGCTCGCGCGCAACTGCGACATCCACTATCCGCATTTCGCCGACCTGGTCGCCGGCCGCCGGCCGTTCCCCGCGACCAAGCTGCACCTGTTCTGCATGTTCACGGGCTGCGACTACCCGCGGCAGTGGCTCGCGATTCAGGAGCGCAAGGCGATCGAGGAGTGCCGCCGGCTCAGCAATGAAGCGATCGGCGAATACGTCCAACAGGCGTTCGGACAGCGTCAGGCGGCAGCATGACGGTGACGCTCCGCAACCGCGATGTCGGCAAGCTCTTCGCCCGCAAGCTCGGGCGCCCCATGACCTACCTTGGCATCGTCGAGGAAAAGCACCTTTTCATCTTTCGCGATCCCCCGCAGGACTATCTCGCATTCCGTCCGGACCAGCTCTGGATGCTGGAGCGAGTGCGGCCGGAAGCTGCTCACATCGACAACCAGAAGGAGGGGAGCTGATGTCGATGCGGTCGGCGAAACGTGCGCGGTGCGATCAATTACCCAAGGTCGAAATCGGGTGCGTTCTCAAGGTATCCGCGGCTTTCCCTTTCGCAGGTAAAGCTCGCCTGGGTGAGGAGAATGTGAGCTTCTCCGACACAGGCGCGAATCGTTTTCAAGCGCCGCTTGCGAGTGGAACTGTCGGAGTGACGATTCTGTTCTTCGACACGGAGATACGTGATCGCAACATGCAGTCTGTCTTTTGCCCCTGCAATTTTTTTTGCGCAGTTATCTGGGAGGGCGATAAGAGACCTAAGTTCATCCGTCGAGCATATGTCAAGCTCGTCGAGCTTATCCGCGTACATCTTGAATTTATCGGGCGCGGTGTCGACTTGCAGTGCTGCCTCGGCCCACTGCAGGACTCTGTTGACCGAGTTGCAAGCGATTCCGATCCGGAACGTAAGTCCGGCTGCAGCCAGGGACGCTTCGAGGCTTTCAGCGCGAGCCTTTCTTCGGCTGTCTCGGAACGCGACGTACAAAGCAACGACTACCGCGCCGCATGTGCCGATCGCAGTTGCGACGTCCCAGAAGTCTTTGGTAGATCCGCTGGCGCGCGCCGTGATCACCCAAATTCGGTGGAGAGCAAAAAAGGAAATACCGATCATGAGCGCTGCAAAGGCAAGTTCGATGATTTCCCACGCGCGTTTCATGATTTCCCCGGTTTTGATTTGGGGCGATCGTAGCATGACCGCGCTTCGATACCGCGGCGCGCCCACTTGGGAACAAGCTGGTGTGGAAAGTGTGCTGATGCCCGCGAAATCATTTCTGCATCATCCAGGCCGATGCGAGGCTAGTCGTACTTCAACACGCATGCGGTCGAGACACGAATGAACGAGCTTCCGAATTCTTTCACCGTTTCCAACCCCTGGGAGGCCAAGTGACGGCTATTCCCTATCCGGCGGATACCCGGGCCAAGGGCTGGCGCTTCGAGCTCGATTACGAGCGCATTCGCCAGTCCGATACGTGGGCGCTCGCGGTTCCGGAAATTCGCCCGTGGCTCCTCATGCTCTGGATGACTGCATGGGAACAGACGCCTTGCGGCAGCTTACCCGACGATGACGAACTGATCGCGGCACGTATTGGCATGGCGCTCGAGCACTTCCAGGAGATCAAGAAGCGCCTGATGCGCGGGTGGTGGCTTGCCGATGACGGTCGCTTGTACCACAACACGATGATCGAACGCGTGCTTGAAATGATCGATCGGCGTGATGGAGAGCGCATCCGTAAGGCGAATCAGCGCGCCAAGAAGGGGGCGGAGAGGGCGTCTGCCGGTGCTGATTCGGCTGCCGATTGTCCCAACGAGTCTGACAATGTCCATGACATGTCCCACGGGACAGGCGCGGGACAACCATCGGATTCCACCGGGACGGACGCTACCGGAACCGGAACCGGTAGTAAACCTAAACCCATAGGTTCTAGCGACGGCGATGGTGCTTCCTCGCAGGCGCGCGAAAGCCTTGGCGTGCTGACCGCCGTCGAGATCTCCGCGTCGTTGCGAGAGTGGGAGCGCGATCGCGGCAAGGCCGTGCGCAACCTCACGCCGAGCCAGCAGCAGGTGATCGACCTCGCCGCGGCAGGTCCGACTGCGCTTGAACTTCGCAAGGCATATGAGCTAGCGGTCGAAGATCGCGACAACGCGCACGATCCAGCGCCGATAAATGCCGGCTTCATTCGATCGAAGCTCGATCGCGTGCGTCGACCGCCACCGGCACGTGCATCACCTGGCGGTCAGCGCAGCTACCACGACGAACGCGAGGACGTACTCGCGAAGCTCACCGGCCGCAAGCCGGCCCATCAAACCGAAAACGGAGTCATCGATGTCGACGGCAACGCAAACCATCCCCGATAGGATTCCTGATCCGAAGTGGCCGGTGACGGCTATCCCGCAGCTCTGGGTTGAGGCGCTTTTCGAAGCGATGTCCGCGAACTACGGTGCGCGTTTTGCTGACCTCTGGCGTGGTACCGACATTGCGAAGGTAAAGCGGCATTGGGGCAATGAACTCGCGAAGCTGAGCCGCGAGCAGCTGAAAGCGGGCGTAGACCATCTGAGCGTGCTCGGTCGGGCGCCGACCGTTCCAGAGTTTCTCGCGCACTGCCGTCAGGCCCGTCTTGACGTTGCATCGTTGCAGCGGCCGAAGCTGGTAGACCGGCGAGAGTGTTCTCCGGAGGTTGTGGCGTCGAACATGGGGCGCATCCGCGAGATCGTCGCCGGTGTTGCTTCGCGGAAGGTGGCTAGATGACGCAGCAGTCCCTGATCGGTCAATCGCCCGTGGCACGTCGTGTTGAGTTCGTCGTGCCTGGCAAGCCGGTCGCAAAGGGCCGACCGCGCTTCTCTCGCCACAACGGCATCGTGCGGACGCATACGCCGGAGGAGGCCGTCTCAGCGATCGGCAGGCTGAGTTCCTTGACTACCTCTACGGCAGCTCATCGGGCACGATCAACTTCGATGGGCTGAACGGTGACGAAATCCGGGCTCAGTGCGCGATGGTCGTCGGATCTGTGCGCGATCACCTGCCGAAGCCGGAGCGCAATGCGGTTTGGCTCCGCTACGCCTGCGGGATGCCGGCGCGGCCCGCAAGCGCTACCCGTGCGGCAGACCCGGGAACCCCGCCGTCGGACGAGTGGAAGCGCGCTGTGGTCCAAATGCGGACGTATCTGCGGCCGTCGCTTACCGTGACGAGCAGCGACGCGATCATGGCGCTGATTGCGGGCCATTCGCAGACGCGTCTGTGCCAGGACGGGTTGTCGTATCGAGAAATCTCCGAGGAGACGCGCATCGCGGTTCGGACTTTGGAACGGAATGCGCAGACCATCCGGAAGCGCCTCGTCGATCTAGAGCAGCAGGCCGTGAAGCGGCTGACACCGCTCTTCGTGCGAAACAACGTGACGATCGCAGAGACCGTTGAGGCGTAAGCGATACACCGAAAAATCCCCTTGCAAATGTGGCGGATAGGGTGTAGATTTTCATCAGATTGCAGAGTTGCGACCAAAACCCGTCACGCGAAAGCTTGACGGGTTTTTTGTTATTTGCTTCTTGATTGTCTGGTCGACTGGTTACATCCTATCGCTTTCAGATTTACTTGAGGTCGAGGATGCGGGTCAGCGATATAGTAAAGAGACTTGAAAAGGAGCTTATTGGCGGCGTGGTTGAAATCGAGCTAGCGCGCCGGCAACTCGGGAAGATGCCACCGGATCCTGAATGGCCGATGACCGCGCTACGAGTCGTTGAGGATCGAAATCGACTTCCTGTCGTTAAGTGCTGTTACATGAGTCCTCAGTCACAGACCATTCTGCCCTTTTTCGCACCATGGGATGTGCTCCGCATTTATGAGCCAGCTGCAACGGTTTCTCGTGAGACTGACACTTTCAAGAAGGGAGATCGAGTGATGCTGAAGTCCGGCAGCTTGATCATGACGGTGATCGATGTTCACCCAGCGGGAATATCATGCGTGTGGCAACCGGAAATGCGACCGGCAGCAGAGTCCGAGCTGGTTAGTGCGATTGCTTTGCGCAAGGTCTAGTGGAAAGCTAGAACACGGTAGCGTTAGGGTAGGCGCCACTCGCTTGTAGTGACGTGTTGCGGAGCCCGCTGAGCCGACAAGCCAGCGGGCTTTTTCGTTACAGCTTTTGCAGACTAGCTTTCAACTCAATAATCGCGGCGCCGATAAACTTGCCCAGCTTCTCCCCTTGAAATTCGGGATCGGTGGCGTTCCACCAATTGGCAGGCGCAATAAGCGACCCGGATTGAATTGCGGCTTGGATTAATTCGATTGCTTTCGCTGCAGCAATTTCTTCGTGTTCAAAGTAGGCCATCGCATTCCCCATAGGTTGTGCCGGAAAGATCCAGCTCGATGATTCTACGCCGGTGGCAAGCCATTACCGAGCAGACTCGAATAAGATGCCTCGTCCGAAGCGAACCGATGTCGCGCACGTAGCTCACGTGCCTCGTCCTGCACCGCCTGATGCGCTGTTCGACGGCGCAAACTGGTTTCGCTACATCGCGCCAGCCGATGGCGTTGCCGAGTGGGTGAGTGAGACATTGCTGCGCGAAGGCGCGCCGC
Source organism: Burkholderia sp. Ac-20349 (assembly GCF_017104865.1). Taxonomy (NCBI): domain Bacteria; kingdom Pseudomonadati; phylum Pseudomonadota; class Betaproteobacteria; order Burkholderiales; family Burkholderiaceae; genus Burkholderia; species Burkholderia sp. Ac-20349. The sequence goes on along the minus strand of NZ_JAAGPM010000010.1, from coordinate 41,505 downwards.
TGCACAACCCGGATCACGCGCACCTGGTCGATGCTGACGTCGCCTATCTCTGGGCGGCCGTCGAGAACGTGCGCCAGATGCGCCGCGTCGTCGGCCAGTGCGAAGAGGTGATGATCCGCGCCGGCGGCTGGCAGCGTGCCCGGCAGGAGCAGCAGCTCTGCGAGTGGTTCGGCCGCGTGCCTGCGTTCCTGATAACGCTCGACGCGCACTACGCACGAGAGTGCGGCGACCAGGAAAGGTGCGCACTCGTCGAGCACGAGCTGTATCACATCGGCCAGCGCGACGACGGTTTCGGCGCACCGGCCTTCACGAAGGACGGCATGCCGAAGCTCGGTATCCGCGGACACGACGTCGAAGAATTCGTGGGCATCGTCCGGCGCTACGGCGTGGCCGGAGGCGCGGGCGACACGGCGAAGCTCATCGCCGCGGCCCAGCGCGCGCCCGAGGTCGGTCACGTCGACATTGCGCGCGCCTGCGGTACTTGCATCCTGCGGGCCGCATAACCCGAACGTTTTCCCGTCATGGCAGCACTTCCCGAACCGATCAAGGTGTTCGTCACGCAGGCGCTCGCCTGTTTCGACACGCCGTCGCGCGCCGCGAAGGCGGTGCGCGAGGAGTTCGGTGTCGAGGTGTCGCCGCAGCAGTGCGAGCGGTACGACCCGACGAAGCGCGCCGGTTCGGCGCTCAGCAAGAAATATCGGGAGATCTTCGAGCGGACGAGGTCGGAGTTCCTGAGCGACACGTCGCGTATCGGCGTGTCGCATCGCGCCGTGCGTCTGCGGGCGCTTGATCGCGCCGTCGCGCTCGCCGAGCAGCGCGGCAATCTGCCGTTAATGGCGCAGCTGCTCGAGCAGGCGGCGAAAGAAGCTGGCGACGCGTTCACGAACCGCCGCCGCCTCGAACATACCGGGGAGGACGGCGGCCCAATCGTGAATAGGACGGTCGTCGTCGATGAAAAGCAGGTCGCAGACGCCGTCGCCAAACTCGAAGACGAGTATTGACCCCGCCATCGAGCGGGCCGTCCTAAAGGCGAAATGCGAGCGCGATCACCTGTTCTTCAGCCGGTACTTCTTCAAGCATCGGCAGTCGATCAAGTTCCGCGTCAACTGGCACCACATGCTCATCGCCGACGCGGTGCAGCGTGTGATCGACGGCAAGCTGAAGAATGTAGTCATCAACGTGCCGCCGGGCTCGTCGAAGACCGAGCTCGTTGCGATCAATCTGATCGCACGCGGTCTCGCGCTGAACCCGCGCGCCCGGTTCCTGCACATTTCGTACTCGGACGACCTTGCGCTGCTGAACAGCGAGGCGGCGCGCGACATCGTCGCATCCAGCGAATACCAAGCGCTTTGGCCTCTTGTCATCGCTGACGACGCGAAGTCGAAGAAGCGCTGGAACGTACTCGTCAATGGGAAGAAGGCCGGGGGCGTGTACGCGGTATCCCTCGGTGGCCAGATCACCGGCTTCCGTGCTGGCCACATGGCCGAAGGGTGGCAGGGCGCGATCGTCATCGACGACCCACTGAAGGTCGAGGACGCGTACAGCAAGACGAACCGAAACAAGGCGAACCGCAAACTGCTGTCGACCGTGAAGAGCCGTAAGGCGAATCCGGACACGCCGATCATCGTGATCATGCAGCGGCTCGCAGAGGAAGACCCGACGGGCTTCATCAAGTCCGGCAAGCTGCCCGGCGACTGGGAGTTCATCGAGATCCCGGCGCTGATCGCGGACGAGTACGTCGCGAAGCTGCAAGAACGGGAACGACATCGTGCCCGAGCTCCCGCTCGACTGGCACCACGCCGGCTCGATTCAGCAGATCGGGCGCCCGATGTTTCCATTCCCGAATGTGACGGACCACGCGATCACCCGCGTGATTTCGGCACTCGCGTCACAGCAGGCTGTATAGCCGCGGCCATCAGATCATCCCGGCGCTCCGCTTTTCCTTCCGGAGAAGGTGGCGCAGTTCCTGAAGCTTTCCATTCCCGCCACCAAGTTGACCGCGATCCTCGACATTCTTGTCGACGTAGTCGAACCACTCCTGAACCCGATCCAGCGATTTCCGTAGGGCAAGGATCTCGAGGATCAACCTGCGAACCTGAAGATCGGAGTACTCGCGCCACAGCCTGCGCAGCTCGGCATCGTTGGGGGCGTCGAACTCCGGTGTCCTTGCCTTGATCTTGAAGCGAGGATCCGTGAGCGGCACTCGATTGCGATCGATCCTGGTTGCCTCGATTGGCCAGCGAGGGCCGAGAAATGTCGACCTTTCGTCCTGATCGACCCAAAATTCAAATTCCTGCTTGGTGAGCTCGACAGGCGTCCTCAGGCGATTCTTGTCGCCTTCGAATCCGTACTCCCAGATTAAGCCCACTGCGGCTTGATCACGTCGCCATCACTGTATAAAAACACAGTACATTTTGAGATATGCTGGTTCCGTCAAGGGCAGAAAATGGGGAGGGGCGATGTGCACAAATTACCGGGCGCCGCACGAGGACTACGAAATCCGCGAACTGCGGATCGAGCCGTTCAGCGACCTGTACAGGGACTTTCCGTGGAAGCCTGAGATCTACCAGGACTATCTCGCGCCGATCGTTGCAAACGTCGACGGAAAGCTCAGACCATTGGGGGCAGGGTTCGGCTTCTGGCCGCGCGCGCTGCAGAAGGCGAACATCGAGAAGGCGAAGGAGCAGGGGCGGAAGCCGCCGATCATGCGCAGCACGATGAACGTGCGCGACGACAACCTCGGGAAGTCACCTCTGTACGGGCCCGCCTGACGCGCCGGTCGGCGCTGCCTGATCCCGGCCGACTGGATCTACGAACCGTGCTACGAGACGGGCAAAAATGTATGGCACCGGATCGGTCTCACCGATAGGCGAACGATGTGTGTCGCCGGCATCTGGCGGACGCTGCAGGGCCAGGACGGCGCCGCCCACCACGTGATGTCGATGATTACGGTCAGCGGTGAGGGGCACTCTATTTTTTCGCGGATGCACAAGCCCGACGATGAGAAGCGGGCTGTCGTGATCTTGCGACCGGACGACTGGGAAGAATGGCTGACAACATCGAACGTCGAGGCGGCACGGGCGATGCTGCAGCTGTACCCGGCCGAAGACATGGCCACAGAGCCGGCGTGAGCGAATTACGCCAGATCGTTAGCCAATCTTTCCCGCAATTGTGGAGCTGACTTTACCTATAAGCTTGGTTGTGCGCTCTCGATGTGCGGCCTCGTCCAGGGCACTCTTTTTGTCTCGCGCAATGATTAATACCGCCTCTTTCATGAGTTCGAAGTTAGCTAGGCAATCCTTCTCCGACAGCTCATGAATATGTTTGCTCAGAATGCCATACAACTGCGGGTTCTCGACCAAGAATTCCGGAAGGTGAGAGGCGACCAGTTCAATTTTCTCGAGCATCCGTGATTGGCGATATTTTTCCTCGTCCCAAGATGGTCCGGTCTGCGCCAATTTGTGGGCTTCTTCAACGAGCGATTCGAATACTCGACGGAGATAGATGTACGATCCAACGCCGACGCCGTGAGCAGCCAGTCCTATAGCCTTATTTAGCTCTCGCACTCGATCTTGCCCCAGTGCCTTCTCAAACTGCGATGTGTCCGGGATGGAAAGATCTGCCAGAGACGGAAACTGGCCGATTTTCTGTACGCTCTCGCCCCGAACGTGCAGAAATATGAACCGAGCAGTATGCTCAAATGATCTGGCACAGCGAGCTTCGATTTGGAAGTCTTCCACTTCAATCATAGGGCTTTTTATCCCCTCTCTGGCCGCCATTTCGGCTGTCATTTTGCGCCTCTTCGCTTCATCACTCGGAATTGGCGTGTATGTGGAGTGTGCGCGACAACCCGGACAATACATATCAAACGGCGCATCAGTCGTTGTTAGCGCGTGGATCGCACTAACTGTCGACTTTTCCTCATACTCAAATAGCGTCTCGTACAGTGGCGCTTCGACGAGCCACTTAGAAATTTTGCTCCGCGCATCCGTAAGGTTCAACTCGAATCCCCGTTAGTGTTCGTTGTGTGTGTCGCCCCCGGCCGTCGCCGGGCCGGCTTGCCGATTACGTCAGGTGCCGTACGAAAAATGGTATCGCGGGCAGTCTATTCACGCCAGAAGAATCACGTACGTGTCGTTCCGGAGTCGTTCATAACGTCCTGCGATTCGTCATGTTGCACGCGCTCCAGGCGCAGCCGCGGATGTGGATTTCTCTGCAACACGCGGGAACTGGCCTAAAGAACAGCCTTACCGTGAGTGTTTACGCGTTGGTTTTAGCGTAGGTTTTACGGCGATATGAGGCTTGGTATAGCAAATCGTTTCTTCGCAGATGGGAGTCGATGTGGTCGGCGCTGTTTTGCGTCGATGAGGAGCCCGCGAAGCCAAGTAGGGTGGCGGCCGGTGCCACGATCAGACGGCGAAGCCGCGCGTGCAATGCTGCAGCTGTACCAGCGGACGACATGGAGGCCGAGCCGGCGGGAGCCAAATGATGCGAATTTCTCTGGAAGATGAGGAATTTTCGCTACGCCAGACAAGGCTCTCGCGACACCACATATTCCAATGTTCCCGCCTAACACCATGAAATATAAGAAAAATGTATAAGGATTGTGATTCCTGTCGTCGTGGGTTCGAGTCCCATCAGTCACCCCAAAGAATTCCAAGCGGTATCAAGCAGTTAGAAACGGCACTGAGATTTTATCCAGTGCCGTTTTTGTTTTGGAATTCCACAAAATGGAATTCACAGCGCTTTACGATTTTGTTTCGGTCATACACGCGTGTGGTTGTCTGGATTCGCGTGAAGGTCGGGCAGCGCGCCGCGCTTGTCCTTATGCTGTGTCGCGTAATATGCGCACAGGTCATGGAACGTGAACCGGCCGGCAAATACTTTTTCCTCGGTTGCCTCGTTCAGCAACGTCCCCTGGAACCTTTTGACGCCATCGCGCGTGTAGCGCGTGCCGGACGTCATCATGATTTCGATCTGCTCGATTACCTCGCTGCGCCTCTTCCCACGCTTCACTTTAATGTGACCGGCCTGGCGGCCGACCTGCGGCCACGACAGGTCACTTCGGTTACGGCGCGATGAATGCGGCGTGAATCTGGTCGGTCACTGCGTGCAATTTGCTATTTACGACGTCACCGATGACGATCCAGAAGAGGACGCGAGCGGCTGCTTCACGGCGTCTCCTGCCGCGCGAAATTGCTGGATGTCCGATAGTTCAGATAGTTCTAACGCACAGTCGAGCAGTTTCTAAAACGTGAAACCAAAAAAATTGCCCGTTCGAGGCGGGCAGCACTGAAAGCAGTCCGGGAGCGGCCGGACATGGCGGCCACTGACTTATTGGCGCTTGTCGGTAGAGAGAGGGTGGGCGGCGATCGGCAGATCGCGATCGGGCAGCGGGGATTCGGCGGTTGCCCGTAAGTAACCCGGCAGGAAAGCGCGCGTCACGTATATCGTGGCGACGCCGAGGAAGATTCCGGCGACGACGTCGGCGAGATAGTGGCCGCCTTCCGTGGGCGTCGACAGGATCATCGCGATGTTCAGAACGCAAGCGGCAGGAAAAACCCGCCGGACATGCCGGAGACTCCATGCGAAACAGATTGCTAGTGCCGCATGGTACGACGGCATCGATACGAGCCCCTGCGCGTTCTCAAGGACGATCTGCCGTAGTTCGCCGGACCGAAGCAAGATGAAATCTGAAACCGTGTCGGCTGTCCCGGGCGCGTGAATTCCGAAGTGCAGATACGCGCTGCTGGCTGGGTAGAGCCAGCCAACCAATACCACAATGAGCCCCGAGATCGTGGCGTTCAGGACCAGCTCCGAGTAATCTTGCGATTTTCTGACAACAGCCAAAATAAACGGGATTGTCGCAAGCTGAATTAGTCCAGTTTCATACGCCACGTGCAATATGGTTTTTATGGTGGGATGTGCGCCGACCCACTTATATAGTACCTCCCACTCGAAACCGAAGTGTGAATCGAACCGTAGCAACGCCGTGTCGACCAGCGGGTGCCCAGCGCTTACGGTCAGGTATTGCAGTACCAGAGCGGCGTCGGTGAACGCACAGAAGGCACCGATCCACCACAGCACGATGGCGATTTCACGGTAGAAGATGGTCCGCGATTCAGACCGATTACGGAATGCCCGCGAGACCATCCACAGTAGAGTGCCAAGCAACATGGCTAGCACTATTCCGACGCCCTTTTTTGCGATAGTAGAAATAGGCACGGATATTCCGGCTGCTGGGAGCCAGAATAAATCTATCAGTGCGAGTATGCCGTTGATAGCCCATAGGGCGGCATATGGTCGGCTCCGCGTTTTATCGTGGTTTGTCATTATCTTGTCGATCGAGCAATACGTCATCGCCCATACCTGGACGGCAGGTGCGTGGCGATCGAACACGGCGCTACCGCGATCTTTTCTCTGCAGTGGGTGCAGTCGATCGAGGCAACATCGCAGTCGTCCGATGGCTTTGGCCCGTGGCCAAACGCCGACCCGTCCTCACCGATCTACCACATTGCTCGCGATCCCCGCCTGTACCGTTCGAGTATTTCGAAAAACCACCCACGACCACAAAGCGCCGCCAGCCACTTTGGCGACGAACTGCAATGCAGCGATCGTCGGGAACACCGTCCCGAACGCAATCAGCGGAAAGATGATGGAGTCGACAGCCGCCCCCGCGACATTCGCGCCATTTGCACGCGCCAGTATCGGGAAACGACGTGCGAGTTGAAACACGATCGCGCTCGCCACGGCTGCCGAACCAAACGCCACCAGAGACGCGAGGGCGATTTCCTTGGCGGCGGGATTGAGCGCGTAACTGACGACGCCGGCGGCTGCGATCAACGCAAACATCCGTGACCAAAGCGCGCGGCCGCGCCAGTCCAGATGGAGCCGGTCTCGAATCGCGAGATCGAGTCCGATCAGAAGGAACGCGATGATCGGGGTAGCAGCCGGTCCGAAATGAGCGACCATCAGGTTAGCGACAGCGACCGCTGCGATATAGATCAGGACGTACATGATTCCCCTGTGATTAAGAGTGCGCGCGGCGTCGATTCGGAGCCGAAGTTTGCCATACATGGCCAATGAAACGGACGGGCACTCCGCTACGCGCAAGCCGGGTCGAACGGCGAACGATTGACGGAAAGCAGGGTTGGGCATGACAGGATATCGTCATTGTGTAGCAGGTTTTCATCAAACCATCTTTGCCGCGAGATCGTATGGCCGTATCCGGTCGACGTGATGTCGCGCAGTTTCCTTTCCCGATTAAGGTTCTCGCTCCCCGTGCCGTTATCTTCCCTGGACAGCCCTCGTGCCTCGAATGCTGATCCGTTTTCTTGCCTGCTCGCGTTCAGCGTGAGCAGGCTTTTTTCGTTTATGGCCGCCCTTTATCGCCTGAATGGCCGAATGAGACAGGGACTTGGCGTGAACCGACAATGTGCAACAATCTTACATTGGTGTAATGTATCGACTTCCTCGTGCCCTCATGCTTTGCAGGGCCGTTCGATCCCGACAACCCATGAAGGTGTCGGGATTTTTTTTTGCCGGCATCCCGTTGCGCTGGCAACGAGTTGCAGCGACGCCCGGCAGGCACGCGCTGACGCGATCGCGTCAGACGTGAAGGAGGCGAACGCCCACGAACGTCACGAGCCAGTGTGTGGCGACGGCGCATGCAAGGTACGCGACGATCACGTGCGGCGGGCGACGCCGTGAAAACAGATAGGCGCCGAGCACCGCGAACAGGATGGGCGGGCCGAACAGATACGCGAACAGGTCGACGGTGGCGTGGATCGTTGCTGCGCACGCATCTACGCCGCCACCGCAGGAACCGGCCGGCGGTATGCACAACCGATCGAACGCGATACACAGGCGGCTGTCGATCGTGGCCCACGCGATCACGCTGATGACGCCCGCGATTGCAAATCTGATCGTTCCCAACACACGTCGCATTGTTTGAATTCCCCAAGGTTTGTGTACCCGTGGTTCCGGGTTGGGCCGACAAGTATGGTTCGAGCGCGGCGCCGTCGATTTTTGCATGCGTGCAACGCGCGGTATATTTTGCGACGAGACGTCCCGATCAAGACAACAAGCGGAAGGAGTGACCACCGATGCCGGAAACCCGGGCCACGCTGCGCGCCGCGACAGCGCAAGACGCCAACCACATCGCTCGCCTGCACACGCTGAGCTGGCAAACCGCGTACAGCCATATCCTGCCGGTGGCCTACCTGTCCGACGAGGTGCCGACGGAACACGCGATCCGGTGGCGGCAATATCTCGATCGCAATGAAACAGAGTGGGGCCTCGTGCTGATCGCCGAGGTGGACGGCGAGCCCGTGGGCATCGTCAGTGCCGAGCGTCCCGTCGATCCGGCGCTGGGCGTGCTGCTCGATTGCCTGCACGTCCATCCTTCTCATCACGGAAGCGGCACGGGCAAGCGCATGATCGAAGCCGTTCGGGCGTGGGCGCGCGGGCTCGGCGTGGACAGGGTCCACCTGAAGGTGCTGGAGGGCAACGAACGGGCGATCGGTTTCTATGAACACAACGGCTGGCAACTGGCGGGTATCGAAACGAGCCGCATCGGCCAGACGGAGGTCACCGACCGGATCTACGCGATACCGGCGTAGCGGCCTGGCGACATTCGGGCGAACGGTCGCATGACGTTCGGCCATTGCCGGGCGAAGGCCAAACGTACTCCAGCGCTACTCGCTGCAGTACCGCACGAGCAAATCGGCTTCCGTCTCATGCACCTCGACGGGCAGGGTCGTTGCGCCCGCATAGGCGAGATAGCGCGCGCGATGCTGGCCGTTGCGGAACGACGCCACGCCGACTTTCGACAGGCCGGGGATGCCGAGCAGCGTGCGCGTTCTCGTCTCGCGAAATGTGATGTACGGCATGTCGGGAATCCTGTCCTGGTCCGGATCGAGGAATTCGCGAATGCCCGCGGCCTTTCCGGGGGCCCAGTACAGCACTGACGGCAACACGTAGTCCGTCGTGTCTCGGTCGGCGCATGTCAGCAGTTTCTTCAGGTCGATCGTCACGACCCGGTGTCGCGTATCGTCGGACGAGAATACCCGCTTGAGGTGCGTATAGGCATAGGGGGCGTGCCCGGGGAGCTGGACAATCCAGACTTCTACGCCATTCTGTTGTGCGTGGGCGAGTGCCATTACCATTACTTCCTCTGGTGCTGCAAGCGGTCGTCTTTGTTGAAGTTTAGCAGCGCGATTGCGGCGGGGAAGCAGGGCAATACCCGCAACCGGAAAGCGGAGCGATTCGCAGCAGAACCTGAACCGCGAATGAAAGCGCGGAGAGGAAGGGTGGAAAAATCGAATGCGGTCTTGTGTCGGCGATCGATATCGACAGGTCACGGGAATGTCGCGATACTGCCAGCGGGAATGACGCACCGCGCGAGTTTCACTCGGGATTCACGCGGCGTCGCGAAACCCGGGATGCACGAATCATCATAAGAACAGAGAGGGCAGATTGACCGGAGAAAACCATGCCGTCGAAACTTGAGATCGAGTATCTCGATTACTGTTTCACCGCAACGCTCGAAATCAGGGAGTCCGGTCGGACAGGCGTTGTCGATTGGCGTCTCGAATCCGCTGCGCGAAGCAAGACGCTTGCGTGGATCGTGTTCGACCGCTTTCTCGAGCGGCATGATTTCGCCGATGAAGAAGAGGCGCGTGCCAATATCGTCGACTGGCTGGAGCGGTTGGCCGATCCGAGATCCGGCGCGTCGGTCGAAATAGCGAAGGCGAACGCGGTTGCTGCTGGCGCGGTGGCGACGGGCGCATCGGCCGCATCGACCGAGTCGACTGCGGAAATCGTCGGCGAAACTGTCATGGACGTCGCCAGCGATCTCGACTGGATCGAGATGGTTGCGGAATGGCTTTTCAGCTGACTGTCACGACGGCGAAACCCGATTGTCATGACGCAAGTTCCTGGGTTCGCGAAACCCGGTTTCAAAAAAATCGGTAGAGAAAAATGAAGTCTGAATCGTGCCGCTAGAAAAAATAGAATGATCCTGCTTTGACAACACTTGCTACTTACCGGAAACTGGCCCCGGGCCTCAAATCATTCGCTTGAATTAAAACAAAATAAAATTCCGGACATGAAAAGAAGAACGCTACTGGCGGCGGGCGCGATCATTGTCGCTGCCGGCCTGACAGGCTGCACCGCCATGCTGTTCGAAGACGGCAGGTATGAAGAGACAGTCGACCGATTCCTTGTCAGCGAGGACGGCAAGAAATTCGTCGTGCTCGGCAAGAAATATCACTACATCTTCGATATGCCCGAGCATCTCGGCGCTGTGCTGGCATCGCCTTACCGCAAATCGATCAAGGCGGCGCTCTATGGGTTCGTCGCGCAGGGCAGCAAGATCTCGGGCAAGTTCTCGCTGCGGCTCCCCCGCAATGGCATGACCGACGAGGATTGGGATCGCGCGCAGGAGGACGGCTTCACGAAGCTCGGAAGCAGAGATCTGGAGATGAATGGTGTGCTGGACGGATCGCGCTATCTGGCCGATGGTTTTGCGCAAGGCAAGACGTGGTCGTCGTTTGAGCATTCGTACAGGATCCAGGTCACCGATCGCATTACCACGGCAGGCAAGGCCGTGCGCTTGCTCGCGACACCTGTCACGCTCGCGGCCGACGGCGTGATGATGGTCGGGGCAGTGGTGCTGTCGCCCGTCATCGTGGTGATGCTCGCGCCGGTCGCGGGCGTTGCGCTCGGACCGTGACGCGATTCGCGCGGCACGCACGCGGTCCGGTTGCCGCGGCATTGTCACCAAAGGGTGAGTTGGCGCACAGATCGTTGCGCGGCCCGCGCTCACAATTTGGCCGGTTGACCGTTCTTCCCCGGCCCGGTCAACCGTTTCCCCGCTCGCTCGCGCAGGAGCGGGGGCTTTTTGCCCGTCCGACGCCGGAAGGCTGCGTCGGCGGAACCGGACAGGCGTTCGGCGGGTGGCGTAATCGCATCGGTTGCGCGCCCTGGCATCCGATCGCCTGATCCGTACGAATCGCTTTCCTCGTGCCTGAGCGAACCCTCAGGCCCATCGCCGGTTTCGGCCGGTGATGCCTTGGTCCCGGCGGCGCGCAACCCTGCCGCCGGGATGTTTTTTGCGCCGGATGCGCCGGATGCGTTGCATCACGTCGCGCGCAGCGGGCACGTCCCCCCGCTCAGCGAGCCTGTTCGACGCTGGTTTCCCAGCCGTCGTATTCCCCTCCGAACGAACGTACCTCGTGATTGATCGCGACTGTATGGCGCGTGATGTCGGCCAGTGCCATGGTGCCTTCGTGCGAAAACCGTACGGCCGACTTGCCGTCTTCGGTGGGCGCAACCGATTCGACCGGATAGCCTTTCGCTTCCGCCCAGTCTGCGAACTGATGCGCGTCGCTTTGGTCGGGGAAGTACGCCCAGTGCATCACGCGCCGGCTGACGTCGCTGGCGTCGCCTTTCTTCCGCAATTCATCCAGCACGCGCATGTCGCGCATGATCTGCCAGTCGTCGTCGGTCGGGTAGAGCGTTTGCCAGTAGGCTTCCTTGTCCGGATCGTCCTGGTGCGCGTACTGAAGGGCATAGGTCGTCTGATCGGCCAGTGCGTCGACGATCTCCGCCGCTGCCGCGTCGTCGAACGGCACGTAGAAGAGGAAATCCCGATGGCCGTCGACGGTGATGCGGCCAACCTGCATGCCACCTTTCGCGGTGATCGTGGCGTCCAGCAGATCCTCGATCGTCGCGAGCGCGGCGAATTCGTCGCCGGCCGGCAGGCCTTCCGGCGTCGGATGCGCAAAGGGGACGCGCACGCTGAGCAGCGACGCGCGCGGATCGCCTTCCGCGATTTCCGCAAAGCTGTGGTTGAAGCTGATGAAAGCCTGATGGTCGCCCATTCTGGCAGGGAAGGTTCCCCAGGCGTCGGTCATGTGTTTCTCCCGTGCACGATTGTCTGTTGACGGTTGCAAAGCGTCCCAATGTATCATCGAAAATCGCGTTGGCCGGAGAAGCGCACATGATCGCGAGTCTGGGCATCCTGGTGCCGGTCGAATACGACGGCTTTCGGGCGGTGGTGGATTTCTATCGTGTGGCGCTCGCGCTGCCGGTGCATTCCGATGGCGTGTCGGTAGCGGGGAATCCGTGGCATCGCTTCGTCGTCGGCGGAGCGACGCTGACCGTTCATACGGGCCGCGCTGGCGAGTTTCCGTATCCGGAGTTTCGACCGACCGGCCATGGCATTGCGCTGGCCATCGAAGTGGCGCAAGTCTCGGAAGTCGTCGCGCGGCTCGAGTCGTGCCGCGTCAGTATCCTGAACGAGTGGGACTACGGCGACGGTACGATCGCGATTTCCGTGGCGGATCCGGCAGGAAACGTCTGCGAGATCTGGGGCTGTCCGTGACCCGTACCGGGACGGCGGGCCGAAAAAAATTCGAAGGAGATGCCGATGTCGATGTTTGCGGTGAATGGCGTGAGAATCGATCCGCTCAGCGCGCGCGTGACGCACGTGCGCTGGGCGGCCGTGAATCCGGCCGACCGGTCGTGGGCGGCGGCGCCCAGCGAGGCGCCGGTGGCGGACGTGGCGCGCGCGCTCGCGTCCGGCAACGATGTCCGCGCAATCTTCTCGGCATCGGACGCCACCGCGATCGGGCCCAGGCTCAAACGCGTGCAGTATCGCGATGCATCGGAAGGCATCGAGCTCGACATCGATGCAACGAGCGAGTCGCGCACGTTGCGCGATCTGCCGCAAATCTGACCGGCGCGGCGCGCGCCGGCGATAGCGGGTGCCGCCGCATGGCTGGCGGTACCTGGCCGAACGGCCGCGCGCACGACGTCGATCGCGAGGAGTAGTATTGGATGACCGTCATGCCGGGTTGACGGTTGCGCCGAACGGTTTGACGGGCCACGCGATCTTCAGCGAGCCGGTTACCGGAAGCGAATATCGCATACGCGTACGAGACCATGTCCAGATCGCTCATCGCCCCGTTGGCATCCGCACTTTGTCTGGCGCTGTCGGCTTGCCAGACCGCGTCCGAGCCGCCTTTGCTGCCGTCGCCCGACACCGCGTCGACAGCGGCAGCCGTTCCGGCATCGTCGCCGGCCGCGCCGATTCGCGGCATCGGCCTGGCGCCTCATCTGGCAGGGCAGAGTCACTGGGCCACCGGTCAATGCACGAGCAACGGTACCGTCAAGGTGTGCAACTAAACATGACCGATGCCGACGGAGCGCTGCCCGTTCCGCGCGGACGCAAGCGTGTTGGCGTGCGTCGATACGTACTGTCCTCGATCGCGTCCGCTGCGTGGCGACAAGCCGCCCGTCGCGGCGCGTCGATAGGGTGTCCGACCTCGATGACCCGGTTGCCGTCGATGTGAGCGATCGGGCGATGAACGACGAACGCGAAACCGCCGATTCCGGCTGGCATGTCGATCCCGTCGCGGGAACGGTCGCCGGCCAGTTGCCGGTGACGCTGGCGGTCGACAGCCGGAGCCTGCAAAAAAGGGCGATCGCGTGCGCGGTGCTCGCCGCGGCGGGCCTATGCGGTTATGCGGCCGCGCCGGCGCTCTGGCCGGTGGCGGCGCTGGCCGTGTTGCTGGCGCTGGCGGGTGTTGCCTTCTTCGTGTCGTCGCGGCGCAGGATGGCGCTGCAGGTCGACGAGACGGGCTTCAGGCTGATCGGGGCCGTACGCGAACAACCCGTCACGCGATGGCGCGACGTCACCGAATTCCGGATCATCAGCGTCGCCGGTAATCGTTACATCGGCTACCAGTTCTCGGCGCATTCGTCGCGCACCAGGGTGCCGGGCGGCGTGATGCTGCCGATCTCCCGGTTTGCCGATCTTCCGCTCGATGCAGTGGCCGGATTGCTGGAGGCGTGCCGTCGGCAGTTCGGTATGCCGGACAACGAGGCCGACCGAACGGGCCGATGACGCCCGACACGGGGAGCCCGCGGCCCGGATACGCGAGAAAACAAAAAATGTCGGGCGCCGTGTCGATTTCGACCGGGTTCGTCCGTCGTAGCATCGGAGGCGTGCGCATCGCGCGTCCGTCCCGATTCCGATACGACAACCGCCCGAAGGAGCGACACCCATGTCCACGTCCGTCAAACCGATCCCGGAAGGGATGCGCACGCTGACACCGCATCTGATCTGCGCCGGCGCAGCAGCAGCCATCGACTTCTACAAGCGCGCGTTCAATGCGAGCGAACAGTTTCGCCTGACGATGCCCGACGGCCGGCTCGCGCACGCGTGCCTCGTGATCGGCGATTCGACACTGATGCTGGTGGATGAAATGCCCGATCACGGCGCACTCGGGCCGAAGGCCCTGAAAGGCACGCCGGTCTGCCTGCACCTGTACGTGCCGGACACCGACGCGGCGATCGCGAAGGCGGTCGCGGCTGGCGCGACGGTCACGATTCCGGCTGCCGACATGTTCTGGGGCGATCGCTACGGACAGGTCGAGGATCCGTTCGGGCATCGCTGGTCGCTCGCGACGCACCAGCGCGACCTGACGCCCGAGCAGATCGCCGAGGCGATGGCCAGCGCGCCGCCGTGCGGAAGCTGACGCAGCCACGCAACCGCAGTTGAACGGCCGGGCGGCGGCATGCGCCCGCGCTCGGCCAGGATCGATGCAGATGCGTTGGGAAGCGGGCGCCATGAGCCCGCGTTTTGCCCCGATGCGCAATGCGATGCGCGGCGCCTCAAGGTGCCCGGCGCCGTGCCGTAAACAGGGCGAGACCAATCGTTCATCGCTTCCCATCGCACCATGGTTCGAATTCTGTACGCAGGCTATCTCGCGTTTGCGCTGTATCTCCTTTATCCGATGGTTCAGAACACGCTGGCATTCGGCATCGTATGTGCGGGCAGCGCGCTGCCGGGCGGCGCCAGCGGCTTGTCGACGACTTCGGCAAGCGGTGTGAGCGGACAGGCGAATCGCTGTGCGCCGACGACGCAAGCCGGCGTCGCGGCGGGGCGGACGCCCGACATCCACTGAGCGCGACGGTGTCGCTCCGGACGTGCGATACGCGAGGCGGCGCGCTGGCCATTCGGCTGAATTGCACATCGCGTCATGCTCGCCGATCATCTGCAACACGGTCGAGCGAATGCGGCAGGGCGCCGCGCTGTGTGCGTCAGTAGCTGGAGCGGTACGGCGTGCCCTGGTCGAAGCGGCTTTGCCAGTGCGTGAGGTAGCGCGACGCGAGTTGCGGGTTGTTCCACACCACGACGACGTTCTCGGAATTGCGGCTGGCCGCCGACGCGCTGTAGTTGAACGAGCCGGTTTCGACGTGCTCGGCGTCGATCACGAGGTATTTGTCGTGATGGATCGCATAGGCATCGATCGTGCGCGTCGGGATCCCTGCGTTGACGAGCAGGTTCAACGCCTGCTTGCTGCTCTTCGCGCGGTTGCCCTTGTCGTCGACGACCACCGCGACATTCACGCCGCGTCGCTTGGCGGCGAGCAATGCGCGCGTGACGGGTGGCGACGTGAACGAATAGGCGGCGACGCGGATCGAGCTGCGCGCGGCGCCGATCGCTTTCAGCACGAGCGCTTCGGCACCGCCGTCGGGCGAAAACGCCGATTCGACGACCTGTGTCGCGGGGGCTTCGTGAGTGGGGGCCGGCAGCCATCGCGACACGAAGTCGATCGCCTGCTGGAGCAGCGATTCACTTTGCGTCTTGCCGAAGGCGGCGAACGGTGTGGCGAGCAGGGAAGCGGCGAGGCAGGCAGCGGCGAGGCGATTGCGCGACAACATCTTGGACAGCGAACAATTTCGAGACAGCGGGCCGTGAGTGTAACGCAGACGTGGCGGCCCGGTCACGTGCGGATGAGACGAGATGACTCGTCGAGATGGCCTGCGATGTCAGAAGCGGCGACGCAAAGTTGCGTTGCGCGGGATCCGTGTGCGCGCTCGCGGTGAGCAGCGGATCGGCGCGATCGCGGCGCGCGAATGCACGTGCGGTGGTGGCGGGATGGCGTCGTGCAGGCCATGCGTGCGTGCAGCCGGGTGGGCTCGATGCAGCCCACGACGGCAGCGCAAACGCAACGAACGATCCGTGTGCGTCACGCGTTCACGCATGGCTGTACGACGCAGCGTCAATCCTCGGCAGCGGGCGCTCCGGCTGCCTCGGCCGCGATCCACCCGGGGCCGCGCTCCAGCTGCACGTCGCGTGCGTCGAGCGGCTCGCCGCACGCCGAGCATACGGTGACCGCATGCATCAGATGGCCGCAAGTGCGGTGGCGCAACTGCACCGGCGGCCCCCGGCCGTCGTCTTTCCAGCGGTCGCCCCACGCCGTCATCGCGAGCAGGGTCGGGTAGAGGTCGAGGCCCTTGTCCGTCAGCCGGTATTCGAAACGCGGCGGTCGCTCCTGATACGCGCGCTTGACCAGCACGCCTTCGTCGACGAGTCGCGCGAGCCGCTCGGCCAGCACGTGGCGCGTGAGGCCAAGCTGGGTCTGGAACGCGTCGAAACGGCGGCAGCCGACGAACGCGTTGCGGAGGATCAGCATGGTCCAGCGGTCGCCGAGCACAGCGAGCGTACGTGCGATCGAACAGTTCAGCGTGCCGATGTCATCCCATTTCATCGTCGAGTCTCTTGCGGCGGTTCAGCGAAATAGCGGGTTCGATTATAGAACCCGTCTTCGGTTGCAACGGGCCCGGCCGCGTTGACAACGGCCACCATCGTTGTCAATAATGGGTTCCAATTTGGAACTTACTCGCGCGGCGACGCGCTTTCAACCCGGAGACAACCCGATGAACCCGCTTTCCCTGTCTGGTCTCGATCTGTTGCGCGCCGCGGTATCGGGCGATGCGCCGCTCGCGTCAATTTCCGAAACGATCCCGATGCGCCCGCTCGATGTCGAGCTCGGTTATGTGAAGTTTTCGGCGCGGGCGGATGGCCGGCACCTGAATCCGCTCGGCGGCGTGCACGGCGGGTTCGCCGCGACGGTGCTCGATTCGGTCACGGGGTGTGCGGTGCATTCGATGCTCGATGCGGGCGTCGGCTACGGTACGGTCGACCTGCACGTGAAGATGCTGCGGCCCGTGCCGCGTGACGTCGACCTGGTGGCGGAAGGGCGCGTGATTCACCTGTCGCGTTCGCTGGGCGTTGCCGAGGGCACGCTGAAGACGGCGGACGACAAGATCGTCGCGCATGCGTCGGCAACCTGCTTCATCCAGCGGCCGCAGTGACGGCGGGCGGCAACGCCATCGTCCGGAACGACGCGTGAATCTCCACGCCGGCGCCGCAGGCCGCCTGTAAGGGTTCGCGGCGCCTGTCTGAAGCGGCCGCTTCAATGTGATAGCGTTCCTGCTTTCCACCGACGCGACAGGACCAGCATGGAATACCGCACACTCGGCGATTCGGGCATCGAGGTCAGCCTGATCGGCCTCGGCACGATGACGTGGGGCGAGCAGAATTCGGAGCGCGATGCGCACGAGCAGATCGACTACGCGATCGGGCAGGGCGTGACGCTGATCGATGCCGCGGAGATGTATCCGGTGCCGCCGAAGCCCGACACGCAGGGGCGCACCGAGCAGTACATCGGCACCTGGCTCGCGCAGCATCGCGCGCAGCGCGAGCGCATCGTGCTCGCGACGAAAATCGCCGGTCCGGCGCGGCAGCCGCACAATCCGCGCCATATTCGCGGCGAAGGCAACCAGTTCGACCGCAAGAACCTGACCGAAGCGCTCGACGGCAGCCTCAAGCGCTTGCAGACCGACTACGTCGATCTCTATCAGTTGCACTGGCCCGATCGCAGCACGACGACGTTCGGCCGTCCCGCCTATCCGTGGGTCGACGACACCTATACCGTGCCGATCGAGGAAACCCTCGGCGTGCTCGCGGAATTCGTGAAGGCCGGCAAGGTGCGCGCGATCGGCGTGTCGAACGAAACGCCGTGGGGCGTCGCGCAGTTCCTGCGCGCGGCCGAGAAGCTCGGGCTGCCGCGCATCGCGAGCATCCAGAATCCGTACAGCCTGCTGAACCGCACGTTCGAGAACGGGCTGTCGGAATTCACGCATCGTGACGGCGTCGGCCTGCTCGCGTATTCGCCGCTCGCGTTCGGCTGGCTGTCCGGCAAGTACGAGAACGGCGCGCGTCCGGCCGGCGCGCGCATCACGCTGTTCGAGCGCTTCCAGCGTTACAGCAAGCCGCAGGCCGTCGAGGCGACGTCGCGTTACGTCGCGCTCGCGCGGCGTCACGGGCTGTCGCCCGCACAGCTCGCGCTGGCGTTCGTCAACAGCCGGCCGTTCACGCGCAGCAACCTGATCGGTGCGACGTCGCTCGAGCAGTTGAAGGAGAACATCGGCAGCATCGACGTGAAGCTGTCCGACGAGATCCTCGCCGAGATCGACGCGCTGCACGAACTGCAGCCGAACCCGGCGCCGTAAATGGCGCACGGCCCGCGCGGCAGCGATGCCGCGGCGGGTCGCACCGGCGGCGCATCGCTGCGCCGTCGTTTCTTCCGTTACCGCATCTTGAGTCGCGTGCGCGCGACGAACAACGCGATCAGGCTCAGCAGCGCGCAGCCCATCAGATAAAGCGCAGGCGACAGCCGGTTGCCGGTCGCGCTGATCAGCCAGGTGATGACGAACGGCGCGAAGCCGCCGAACAGCGTGACACCCGTGTTGTAGCTGACCGCGAGCCCCGTTGCGCGCGTCTGCGACGGGAACAGCTCGGCCATCAGCGCCGGCAGCGCGCCGCAGTACATCGCCTTCAGCGCACCGATCCAGACCAGGGCGGCGAGCATCGTCGCGAACGACGCGTGGCGCGTGAGCCACGCGAACGTCGGCCATACGGTGACGAGCATCAGCACGGCCGCGGTCGCCATCATGCGGATCCGCCCGGTGCGATCGGACAGATGGCCGACGACCGGCGTGACGAGCGTGAGCACGAAGCCGGTCGCGAGCGTGGCCGCGAAGCCCGTCGACGCAGGCAGCCCGAGCTGCTTGATCGCGTAAGTCGGCATGTACAGGATCATGTAGTTGATCGCGGTCGAGATCACGAGCGCGCCGATCGACAGCAGCACCCGCACCTTTTGTTCCGCGAACAGCTCGCGCACCGGCGCTTCGGAGCGTGCCTGCGTCTTGAACTCGACGCCTTCGTCGACGTAACGGCGGATGTACAGTCCGACCGGGCCGATCGCGAGCCCGAACAGGAACGGCACGCGCCAGCCCCAGCTTTCGAGTTGCGCAGACGTCAGCGTGGAGGTCAGCAGCGCGCCGAAGCCCGATGCGAGCAGCGTCGCGAGGCCCTGGCTCGCGAACTGCCAGCTCGACATGAAACCGCGGCGCTGCGGCGCGTGCTCGACGAGGAACGCGGTCGAGCTCGCGAATTCGCCGCCCGCGGAAAAGCCCTGCATCAGCCGCGACAGCATGATCCCGAGCGGCGCGAGGATGCCGATCGATGCGTAGGTCGGCATCAGCGCGATCAGCAGCGTGCCGGCCATCATCATCGCGATCGACAGCAGCAGCGACGCCTTGCGGCCTGCACGGTCCGCGTATGCGCCGAGCACGAAGCCGCCGATCGGCCGGATCAGGTAGGACAGCCCGAACGTGCCGAGCGTGAGCATCAGCGACGTCGCTTCGCTCGTGGCGGGGAAGAACAGCTTGGCGATCGTCACCGCGAAGAAGCCGTAGACGATCAGGTCGAACCATTCGAGTGCGTTGCCGATCGACGCCGCGAAGATGATGCGCCGGATCTTCGCGGCGCTGGGGCGGGCGGCTTCCTGCGAGGTCAGGGTGGTCGTGTTCATCGTGTATGCAGGTCCCGTGAAAGGGGCGAAGCGCGTTACAGGGCGGCGCCGGCCGCGGCGGGCGCCGCGCGGCGAACGGTCGGTGCGTCGTCGCCGAGATCCCAGAAGAGGCCGGCCATCATCTGCAGCCCCTCGCTGACGACGCTCGCGAGCAGGTGCTCGTCGGGGGCGTGCTGCGAGCACGCCGGGTACGAGTGCGGCACCCACAGCGTCGGCAGCCCGAGCGTGTCGGCGAACACTTCGTTCGGCAGCGTGCCGCCGAGATTCGGCAGGATCGCGGGCTTCTTGCCGGTGGTGCGCGCCAGCGACGCGACGGCCCAGCGGACCCACGGATCGTCCGGCGGCACGCGCGTCGCCGGTGCGCCGCGTTCGACGTCGATCTCGATGTCGGCGAAGCCGTGTGCATCGAGGTGCGTGCGCAGATGGGCATGCAGCGCTTCCCAGTCGGTGCCGACGACGAAGCGCAACTGGCAGTGCGCATACGCGGCGGGCGGGATCGCATTGACGGGGTGCTCGGGGTTGCCGGCCTTGAACGCGAGGATCTCGAACGTGTTCCAGCCGAACACGCGCTCCGCCGCGGTGAGGCCGGGCTCGCCCCAGTCGGCGTCGAGCGCCGGATCGCCGGGGCCGCCGCCGACGGAGAGATCGGCGAGCGCATCGCGCACGGCGGCCGGGATCTGCGGCGGACGCAGCCCCGCGACGCGAATCGCGCCGCGCGCGTCGACGAGGCTCGCGAGCGCGTGTGCGAGCACGATCGCCGGATTGCGCAGCAGCCCGCCCCAGTTGCCGGAATGATGCGCGCCGTCGCGGGCGCGCAGGCTCAGCTTGAAATTGACCGAGCCGCGCGAGCCGAGGAATACCGTGGGGCGCGCGGCGGCGATGCGCGGGCCGTCGGACGCGATCAGCACGTCGGCCGCGAGCGCGTCGCGTTCCTGGCGGCACAGTGCGTCGAGGCCCGGCGAACCCGTTTCCTCGCCCATCTCGATCAACAGCTTCGCGTTGAAGCCGAGCCGGCCGCCGCGCGCGTCGAGCACGCTCGCCAGCGCGGCCAGGTTGATGGTGTGCTGGCCCTTGTTGTCGGCGCTGCCGCGGCCGTACCAGCGGTCGCCGTCGGCCGTCAGCGTCCACGGCGACAGCGGCGCGCGCCACTGCGCGTCGTAGCCGCGCACGACGTCGCCGTGGCCGTAGATCAGCACGGTCGGCAGCGCGTCGTCTTCGTGGCGCGAGGCGAGCAGGAACGGGCCGCCGCCGTCGACCGGATTGTCGACGATCCGCGACGTGAAGCCGAGGCGCGCGGCCTCGGGGGCGATCTCGTCGGTCAGGTAGGCGCGCAGCGCGGCTTCATTGCCGCTTTCCTGGCTCTCGGTGCGCAGGCCGACGCGGCGGCTCAGGGTCGTGAAGAACGCACCGGATTCGAACTGGTTCAGCGCGTGCTGGATGGCGGCGGTACGGCTCAAGTCGTGTCTCCTCTGTCGGGTTCCCTGCACGCGGCGGATCGGGCATGCAGCGTGAAGTGCGATCGATTCTAGAAAGCCGATTTATTTGTCACAATGATCGAATTTCGAACCTTTCTTTGCCTAAAAGGCAAAGCAGTGCGGCCGGCGGCCGGGCGGAGACAGAACGATGGCGGCTTTCCTGCATGGCCTGGCGTTGCGGTATTTCGTCGAAGTGGCGCGCACCGGCTCGATCAGCGACGCGTCCGCGCGGTTGCACGTGGCCGTCTCGGCGATCAGCCGCCAGATCGCGAAACTCGAGAGCGAGCTCGGCGCGCCGCTGTTCGAGCGCCGGCCGCGCGGGATGGCGCTGTCGGAGGCCGGCGAGCGGCTGCTGGCGTTCGCACAGCGCAGCCTGCTGGAGGCCGAGCACGTGATGAAGGACATCGGCGGGCTCGATGCGTTGCACGGCAGCCTGCTGAAGATCGCGTGCTCGGAAGGGTTCGCGATCGATTTCCTGCCCGGCACGCTCGCCAGCTTCAAGGCGCGCCATCCGGGCGTCGATTTCTCCGTGTGGGTGGTGTCGCCGGCCGACGCGACGCGGCGCGTGCGCGACGGCGACGTGGACATCGCATTGAGTTTCAGCCTCGCGCCGGAGAAGGGCGTGCGCGTCGAACATACCGAGCGCGCGCCGATCTTCGCGCTGGTGCGGCACGACCATCCGCTCGCGACGCGTGACGCAGTGTCGCTCGCCGATGTCGCGCGTCACCCGCACGTGCTGCCCGAGGCCGGCACGACGGTGCGACAGCTGATCGACATCGCGTGCGCGCTCGACGGGCTGCTGCTCGAGCCCGAACTGACGAGCAACAACACGGCGGCGATGTACGGCTACGCGCGGCGCACGGGCGCGGTGATGTTCACGGGGCTGCTGTCGGTGCGCGACCGCTGCGCCGCGGACGGCTTCGTCGTCGTGCCCGTGACGAACCCGCAACTGCGCGAGCGCAGCATCCAGGTGCAGACGATGGCGGGGCGCGATCTGCCCGCGTCGGTACGGGCGTTCCGCGACCATCTGATCGACGCGATGCAGGCCGCATCGACGCCGCCGACTGCCGCGCGCGGCCCGAGACGCCGGCCCGTGAGATAATCGTCAATCCGCCTTCCTTGTCCATGCGGCTCATCGAGCCGCATCGCCCCTGTTTGACGCCAAATTGAAGAACCTGATTGTCACCCTCGATCGCGCCGGCGAGTTCGACGAGATCATCGACGTGCGCACGCCGCTCGAGTTCGCCGAGGATCATATTCCCGGCGCGCTGAACGCGCCTGTCCTCAGTAACGAGGAGCGCGTGCTCGTCGGCACGATGTACCGGCAGGTGTCGCCGTACGAGGCGACGCGCGTCGGCGCGGCGATCGTCGCACGCAACATCGCGCGCCATCTCGATACGACGTTCGCCGACCGTCCGCGCAACTGGCGGCCGCTGATCTACTGCTGGCGCGGCGGCAAGCGCTCGGGCTCGATGACGACCTGGTTCAACCTGATCGGCTGGAAGGCGCGCCAGCTCGACGGCGGCTACAAGGCGTACCGCCAGTCGGTGTGCGCGACGCTCGACTCGCTGCCGACGCGGTTTCGCTACATCGCACTCGTCGGCCATACGGGCTGCGGCAAGACGCGCCTGCTGAACGCACTGCGCGACGTGGGCGCGCAGACGCTCGATCTCGAAGGGCTCGCGTGCCATCGCGGCTCGCTGCTCGGCGCGCTGCCGGGCAAGCCGCAGCCGGCGCAGAAGGGGTTCGATTCGGGGCTCGTCGAAACGCTTGGACGTTTCGACCCCGAATGGCCGGTATTCGTCGAGTCGGAAAGCCGCAGGATCGGGCTCGTGCAGTTGCCGATCGCGTTGATCGACGCGTTTCACGCCGGGCCGTGGGTGCATGTCGACGCGGCGCACGACGAGCGCATTGCGTTCCTTCTCGACGATTACGCGCACCTGTTCGACGAACCGGACGCGTTCAAGGCGCAGCTCCATCGGCTGATCGGCCTGCATAGCCGCGAACAGGTGACGCACTGGAAGGCGCTGATCGATGCAGGCGCGCGCGCCGACCTGTTCACCGAGCTGATCGACAAGCACTACGATCCCGCCTACGCACGGACCTACCGCGCGACGTACAACAAGCCGAACCGGGCGCTGACGTTCACGTTCCGGCCCAACGCCGCCGACGTGCACGATCAGGCGCGTGCGCTGCTGGCCGAACTCGCGCAAGCCGGGTTGCCCGCATCGGCCGCGCTTGCCGCAGGCGCGACCTCCGCAACCGACCCAGACCAATCGACGACCACACGATGACGACCACCCGCACCCAACCCAGTCCCGCCCTCGGCTGGATGACTTTCCTGCTGATCGCGGTCGCGGGCCTGTTCTACGTGAAATGGTTTCCGTACTACAACAAGGCGTTCGTTGCCGCCGAGCATCATTCGATCGGCCAGTCGATCCTGATGGGCACGTCGGCGGCCGCTCCCGAGCCGTCGCTGAAGGCTGCGCTCGACTACGCGTGGGCGTACGGCAAGGCGATCTGGCAGGCGATGGTGCTCGGCCTGCTGCTCGGTTCGGCCGTGCAGGCGCTGCTGCCCGCGCACTGGGTCGCGCGCGTGCTCGGTCGCACCGGCTTCGGCAGCGTCGCCGCGGGCGGCCTGCTGTCGCTGCCCGGCATGATGTGCACGTGCTGCGCGGCGCCGGTCGTCGCGGGGCTGCGTGCGCGCCATGCATCGCCGGGCGGCGCGGTCGCGTTCTGGCTCGGCAACACGGTGCTGAACCCGGCGGCACTGGTCTTCATGGGCTTCGTGCTCGGCTGGCAGTGGAGCGCGCTGCGCCTCGTGCTCGGCGTCGCGATGGTGTTCGGGATCGGCTATCTGCTGAACCGGATCGCACGTCCTGAAGACGCCCGCATCGACGATGCGCAGCTCGCCGCGCTGGCGGCCGAGCAGGCCGCGGCCGGCAATCCGTTCGTCCGCTGGGTGAAGCTGCTCGCGCGCATGGCCGTGCGGCTCGTGCCCGAATACATCGTGCTCGTGCTGCTGCTCGGCGCCGCGCGCGCATGGCTGTTCCCGCATATCGGCCCGGACATCGGCAATCATCTCGGCTGGATCGTCGCATTCGCGGTGGCAGGCATGCTGTTCGTGATCCCGACGGCCGGCGAGGTGCCGATCATCCAGGCGATGCTGTCGCTCGGCATGGGCGTCGGCCCGGCCGCCGCGCTGCTGATGACGCTGCCGCCGATCAGCGTGCCGTCGCTCGCGATGCTCGCGCGTTCGTTCAAGCCTTACATGCTGGCCATCGTCGCGATCCTCGTCGTCGTATTCGGGATCGCGAGCGGCCTGCTCGCGATCGCGCTCGGGTTCTGACGCGTACAAGCGGCGCGCCGGTCGGGCGCAATCGTCATATTCATCCGGCGCCGCCGTTGCACGTGTGCGGCGCCATTTACAAGAAGCAAACAGGAAAACGCATGACCCAACCGAAGATCCATCCTCGACTCGAAAAGGCGCTGACGCGCGGCGATCTCGCGATCCGCCAGGCCAATTCCGCGCGGGCGACTGCCGTGCTGAACGCACTCGGCACGATGATCATCGAGGCCTCCGCAACGATCGGCGTCGACGCCAGCATCGACATTCCGCAAGGCGACCGCATTTACGATCCGGTCAACGGCCTGTGGCCGCAGAAGATGCTGGTGTCGTTCGATGGCCCGGTGGACGAAGCCGACAAGGAAGAGCTGCGCTCGGTCTATCTGGTTGCCGACGATCCGGGCACGCAGTTCCGCGTCGAATGGCATCGCGCGGACGGCAAGCTCGGCCGCCAGGAAGGTGGCCCGCTCGCGACCGTTGCGTTCCTGACCGACGTCGAGATTCCGTGGAGCGACGACGACGAGTGACGTCGTCGCATGAGGCCGGTGCCCGGGCGCCGGCTGTCAGCGCATCATCCGCCGCCGGAACAGCCACGCGGACAGCAGGAAGCCGCCGACCGCGTAGCCGGCGAGCACCGCGACATGCAGCGCGACGTCGGTGGCCGGCCGGCCGAGCATCGCGGGCCGGATCAGCTCGACCGCGTTCGCGAGCGGCAGCGCCTGCGCAGCGTGCTGGGCGATCGGCGGCAACTGCGTGGTCGGGAAGAACACGCCCGACAGCAGCAGCATCGGCGTCAGCACGAGCGTCTGATAAAACATGAAGAAATCGTAGGACGGCGCGAGCGCCGTGACGATCATCGCGATGCTTGCAAACGCGAGGCCCGCGAGCGCGATCACGGGCAGCGCCGCGAGCATCGACGGAAACTGCGCATAGCCGAGCGCCCCCGCGACGAGCATGATCGCGGCCCCCGACAGCATCGCCTTGCTGGCCCCCCAGACGATCTCGCCGAGCACGATGTCGCCGAGCGCGAGCGGCGTATGCATGATCGCTTCCCACGTGCGCTGCACGTGCATCCGCGAGAAGCCCGAATACATCGACTCGAAGCTCGCGGACATCATCACGCTCGACCCGACCGTGCCGGCCGCGAGGAACGCGATATACGACACGCCGTCGACATGGCCGAGCATCAGCCCGAGCCCGAACCCCAACCCGAACAGATAGATCATTGGATCGGCAAGATTGCCGAACATCGATGCGAGCGCGAGCTTGCGCCAGACGAGATAGTTGCGCCGCCAGACGGCGATCCAGTTGGTCGCGTTGGCGGGCATCGCGATCGCGAAGCGTGACACGCGCGGCGGTGCCGACGGTGCGGCGGTGGAATAGTTGCGGACGTCCATGATCGATCAGTCCTGCATTTCGCGGCCCGTGAGCCGCAGGAACACATCTTCAAGATTGGCCGGGCGATGCAGATAGCGCAACCCCGGGCGACCCTTGAGCCGCGCACTGAGCGGTTCCGGGTCGCTCACGTAGCAGAACAGCGTCTCGCCGCTGATCTCGGTGTGCTTCGCGAACGCCGACAGCTCGTCGCGCAGCGTGGCCGGATCGGGCCCGTAGATCTCGATCACGTCGCAGCCGATTTCCGATTCGATCAGCGCGTGCGGCGCGCCTTCGGCGATCTTGCGGCCTTCCTCGATCACGCACAGCCGGTCGCACAGGCGTTCGGCTTCTTCCATGAAGTGCGTGGTGATCAGGATCGTCTTGCCGCGTGCGAGCAGCGAGCGCAGGCGTTCCCACATGAGGTGACGTGCCTGCGGGTCGAGGCCCGTCGTCGGCTCGTCGAGCACCAGCACATCGGGATCGTTGACGAGCGCGCGCGCGAGCGTCAGGCGGCGCTTCATGCCGCCCGACAGCTCGCCGACCTTCGCATCGGCCTTGCTCTCGAGCTTCGCGAATTCGAGCAGCGGCTTCACGAGCGCGCGCGTAGCCTGCGCGGACATGCCGAAATAGCGGCTGAACACGAGCAGGTTCTCGCGCACGGTGAAGTCGGGGTCGAGATTGTCGAACTGCGGGACGACCCCGACGCGCTGGCGCGCATGCCGCGCACGCGATGGAACCGGTTCGCCGCAGAGCGAAATGGTGCCCGCATCGGGATGCGTGAGGCCGAGCAGCATTTTCAGCGTGGTGGTCTTGCCGGCGCCGTTCGGCCCGAGCAGGCCGTAGCATTCGCCGGCCTGTACCGTGAAGGACAGGCCGTTGACGACGAGCTTGTCGCCATAGCGCTTTTCGACGTTCCGGAAATCGATCGGTGCAACGGACATGGGCATGTTGTCGTTGTAAGCGGGCGCGGAAGCGTTCCGCTGCCCGATGCGTGGCCGGTTGGCGAACCGATCGGACGATTGCGTGTCACACGGGCATGACCGAAGCGCACGACGCCGGCGCCTGATGGCCCGCTGGAGTACGAACGGGCCATTCTAGTGCATCGGCTGCGTCTCTTCAGGGCATGCCTGCACGGTGCGATGCATGCGCGCACCGATCGTGCACCGCATCATCGCGCACGCGCCGAGCGGGGCGAATCAGCGTTTTCCATCCCTTGCGTCCTGAATTGCGGCGCACCATGATGAATGCGTAGGCTCGTTGTTGCGATAGGGAGGTTTCATGGCTAGCTACAACAAGATTCTGCTGTGTTACGACGGCACGCTCGAAGGACGCAAGGCATTGCGCTGCGGCGCCAATCTCGCGATGGACCTGAAGGCCGAGACGCATTTGCTGTCGGTCGTCGACATGCGCTCGAGCATTGCACAGAGCGCGGGTTTGCTGACCGACGTCGCGTGCGGCCGGTTCGAGGAAACCGCGCGTGAAATCCTGCAGGAAGGGGTGAACTGGCTGCGCGAGCGTGGCGTGCAGGCCGAAGGCCATTTCGCGTTCGGCTATCCGATCGACGAAATCGCGAATCTCGCGACGGAACTGCAGGCCGACCTGGTTGTGGTCGGCCATCGGTGCCGCAGCGGGCTGTCGAGATGGTGGATGGGCTCGGGTAACACGCAACTGCTCGATCGCGTGAACTGCAGCATTCTGGTTGCATGTTCGTCGGCGCAGGAGCAGAAGGCCGAAATCGCGCGCGAGCGTGAAGCGGCCACGGCGAACGGCAAATGATCCAATGATTCGATGACTGCCTGACCGGCGAATCGCGCCGGTCAGGCGTCGTGCCACGTCAGTGGCGCGGGCGACGGCCGTGGCCAGTCAGGACCGGTCAAGCGTGCAGGTCGATCGCCGACAACTTCCACGAGAACAGGCCGAAGCGGTGGAATATCGCCGCGTAGCGCGTGCCGTCGGCACTGCGCTGGTAGGTCACGACGAATTCGTCGATATTCCGGTAGCCGGCGCTGGTTTGCTGCGGGTGCGGCGAATGCGTTGCATCGGCCGGGCTGGCCGGTGCGGCAGCGGCGGGTGGTTGCGATGACGCAGCCGTAGCGGCTGCGTTGCTGCCCGGAGTCGCAGCGCTCGCCGGTGCCGGATTGGCCGTTGGTGCGGCCGGCGCGTTGCCCGGTGCATTGCCGCCTGGCGGCAGATTCGACCATTCCGGTGGACGCTCACCCGGATTGCCACGCGGCGGCAATCCGCTCATCAGCGCGGCCACGCCCTCCGGGGTCGCGTACGCATCGACCAGCGGGCCGATCAGCGCAGACCCGATCAGCGCAGACCCGATCAGCGCGCCGATCACCGCGAACGGATTGTTCTTCTTCACCGCGTCGATCCGGCGCATCAACTCTTCCGTGACCTGCTGCTTGAGGCTGATGCGCAGCGACGGAAAATCGACATATTCACTGATGGCCTGCGCGTCGCGCGCATCGATCGCCGATTTCAGGCGACCGAGCGCGACGTACGGCGACGCGTAGGCATAGCCGATCGCCGCAATGATGGCGACGGCCAGCACGACGATCAGCAGGGGCTTGAGCCGCCAGGCGCGGCTCGACGATCCGGTCACGTTGCCTCCGGTGCGGGGATGTTCCGCAATCAGAGACCGCCTGGCGTGGCCGATCGTTCCTCTGCGATGCAGCGATCGATCATCCGGCACACGGCATCGATCGTGCCGACCATGATCAGGCGCGAGCGGCCGTGATAGACGCGCACCGGTGCGCGGCGTGCGGGTTCCGCGTGATTCAGGCCGGCGTTCAGCGATACCCGCGCGAAAGCGGGGAGCGCCGACGGCAGCAGGGACGCCTGCCGTTCGACTGCGACTTCTTCTTGCACAGGCGCCGCCGCGGACAGCGGTGCGCAGGGCGTGCGGCCGCGCAGGTGACGCAGGCGACCGAATTGACGGAAAGGCAGCAGACGGGAAAGGCGTTCCATGATGTTCTCCTCAGCGAGACGGAATGTCAGAGTTCGCCCGAGCGGATCAGCCCGACGGCGATGCCTTCCAGCGCGAATTCCGCGCTGCCGGCCTTGACGAAGATGTTTTCGTAATCCGGGTTCTCCGCGATCAGCTCGAGACCGCCCGGCCGGCGCATCAGGCGCTTGACCGTGACGTCGTCGCCGAGACGCGCGACGATGATCTGGCCGTCCTTCGCTTCCGTGCGCTTCTGCACGGCGAGGAGGTCGCCGTCGAGGATGCCGGCGTCGCGCATCGACAGGCCGCGCACTTTCAGCAGGTAGTCGGGCTTGCTGGAGAACAGCGCGGGATCGCACGCGTAATGCTGCGAGATGTGCTCCTGCGCGAGGATCGGGCTACCGGCCGCGACGCGGCCGACGAGCGGCAGCGACAGCTGCATCAGGCCGGCGTGCGGCAGCGTGAACTGGTGCGGGGCGTCGTCGATGCCGAGCAGGCGGATGCCGCGCGACGCACCGGCGGCCAGCTCGATCACGCCTTTGCGGGCCAGCGCGCGCAGGTGCTCCTCGGCCGCATTCGGCGAGCTGAAGCCCAGCTCGGCCGCGATCTCGGCACGGGTGGGCGGGAATCCGGAGCGCTCGATCGCGCGGCGGATCAAGTCGAACACTTGCTGCTGACGGGCGGTGAGTTTGGTCATGGCTGAACTGTATGGATAGACAGTGAGCTGTATTTTTATACAGTAGTTCGCGAATTTCAAGTGTTACGTGAGGTTCGACGCGATCACGCCGGTTCCGGCGCGATTTCGCGACGTCCGGACGCCGGTTCATCTGCCGCAACCGTCCATCCCGTCTGCGTTAGCACTTTTGAGTATTAAAAAATGAGGAACGATTATTTTTAATCATGTAACCCGTTCGTTAGACTGGCCCGACATCGCAATACCGACAACACTGGAGAACCAAGGATGGGCAAGCGCAATACGGGGCTGGTGGGCGGAGTGGGCCGCCTGATCGCAACACTCGCGCTGGGCGCGGCGGCGGCGCTGGGCGTCGCGACGCACGCGCAGGCCGATACGACGTTCCTGAACGTGTCGTACGACCCGACGCGCGAGCTGTATCAGGACTTCAACCAGGCGTTCGGCAAGGAGTGGAAGGCCAGGACGGGCGAGACGGTCAACTTCAAGCAGTCGCACGGCGGTTCGGGCGCGCAGGCGCGCTCGGTGCTCGACGGCCTGCAGGCCGACGTCGTCACGCTGGCACTCGCGTACGACATCGACGCGCTCGCGAACAAGGGGCTCGTCAACAAGGACTGGCAGAAACGCCTGCCCGACAACGCGTCGCCGTATACGTCGACGATCGTGTTCCTGGTGCGCAAGGGCAATCCGAAGGGGATCAAGGACTGGGACGACCTGACCAAGCCGGGTATCTCGATCGTCACGCCGAATCCGAAGACGTCCGGCGGCGCGCGCTGGAACTACCTGGCTGCCTGGGCGTACGCGCTGCACAAGCCGGGCGGCAACGAGCAGACGGCGAAGGAATTCGTCACCAAGCTCTACAAGAACGCGGGCGTGCTCGATTCGGGCGCGCGCGGCGCGACCACGAGCTTCGTGCAGCGCGGGATCGGCGACGTGCTGATCGCATGGGAGAACGAGGCGTTCCTGTCGGTCAAGGAGTTCGGCACCGACAAGTTCGAGATCGTCGTGCCGTCGGTAAGCATCCTGGCCGAACCGCCCGTCGCGGTGGTCGACAAGGTGGTCGACAAGAAGGGCACGCGCAAGCTGGCCGAGGCGTACCTGAACTTCCTGTACAGCCCGCAGGGCCAGGAGATCGCGGCGCGCAACTACTACCGGCCGCGTTCGAAGAACGTGCCGGCGGAGCTGACGAAGCAGTTCCCGAAGCTGAAGCTGTACACGGTCGACGATACCTTCGGCGGCTGGACGAATGCGCAGAAGACGCATTTCGCGGACGGCGGCGTGTTCGATTCGATCTACAAGCCGCAGTAACGCCATAACGACAGCGGTGCGCCACGACAGCGCGCCGCATCCCCGACGGCCCGCCGGCGCAATGCATCGCGCCGGCGTTTGCGTCGGACCCGTGAGCAGCAACGACCCAGCAAGAGCATCCGATGACGACGTACACCTTTCGCAAGCCGAGCGCGCTGCCCGGTTTCGGCGTGACGCTAGGCATCACGGTGGCCTATTTGAGCCTCGTGGTGCTGATCCCGCTCGCCGCCACGTTCCTGAAGACCGCGACGCTGTCGTGGGACCAGTTCGTCACCGCCGTCACGTCGCCGCGCGTGCTCGCGTCGTACCGGCTGACGTTCTTGTCCGCCCTCGGCGGCGCGCTGATCAACGCCGTGTTCGGTTTCCTCGTCGCGTGGGTGCTCGTGCGCTACACGTTCCCGTTCAAGCGCCTCGTCGATGCGATCGTCGACCTGCCGTTCGCGCTGCCGACGTCGGTCGCCGGCATTTCGCTCGCGGCCGTCTATGCGACCAACGGCTGGGTCGGCCAGTATCTCGCGCCGCTCGGCATCAAGATCGCGTTTACGCCGGCCGGCGTGCTGGTCGCGCTGACCTTCATCGGGCTGCCGTTCGTCGTGCGCACGGTGCAGCCGGTGCTCGAGGATTTCGAGCGCGAGCAGGAAGAGGCCGCCGCGTGCCTCGGCGCGTCGCGCTGGCTGACGTTCCGCCGCGTCGTGCTGCCGGCCGTGCTGCCGGCGCTCCTCACCGGGTTCGCACTGGCGTTCGCGCGCGCGCTCGGCGAATACGGCTCGGTGATCTTCATCGCCGGCAACGTGCCGATGAAATCCGAGATCACGTCGCTGCTCATCATCACGAAGCTCGAGCAGTACGACTACGCGGGCGCGACCGCGCTCGCGGTCGTGATGCTCGTCGTGTCGTTCCTGATGCTGCTGCTGATCAACACGCTGCAGTGGTATCTGCAGCGCCGCACCAGCAAGGGCGCGAGCGGCCCCGCGCCCGCCACCGTCGCCGCCGTCGCAGCAGGAGGCCAGCAATGAGCCAGGAGGCCACCGTCGTGCTGAAAACCCCGTCTTCGGCTGCGCAAGGGCGCGCCGCAAAGCGGCTCGACCCCGTCAGCGAGTCGCGCGTCGTGCGCTGGCTGCTCACGGGCATCGCGCTGGCGTTTCTTGCGTTCTTCCTCGTCGTGCCGCTTGCCGCGGTGTTCGTCGAGGCGCTGCGCAAGGGCATCGGCTTCTATCTGGAATCGCTCGCCGACCCCGATGCGTGGGCGGCGATCAAGCTGACGCTGACCGTCGCCGCGATCGCCGTGCCGCTGAACCTCGTGTTCGGCGTGTGCGCGTCGTGGGCGATCGCGAAGTTCGAGTTCCGCGGCAAGGCGTTGCTGACGACGCTGATCGACCTGCCGTTCTCGGTGTCGCCGGTGATCTCCGGCCTCGTCTACGTGCTGCTGTTCGGCGCGCAGGGCTGGCTCGGGCCGTGGCTGCAGGATCACGACGTGCAGATCATCTTCGCGGTACCGGGCATCGTGCTCGCGACGATCTTCGTCACGTTTCCGTTCGTCGCGCGCGAACTGATTCCGCTGATGCAGGCGCAAGGCACCGACGAGGAAGAGGCCGCGCGCGTGCTCGGCGCATCGGGCTGGCAGATCTTCCGTCGCGTGACGCTGCCGAACGTGAGGTGGGGCCTGCTGTACGGCGTGATCCTGTGCAACGCGCGCGCGATGGGCGAGTTCGGCGCGGTGTCGGTCGTGTCCGGCCACATTCGCGGCGTGACCGACACGATGCCGCTGCACGTCGAGATCCTGTACAACGAATACAACTTCGCGGCGGCGTTCGCGGTGGCGTCGGTGCTGGCGCTGCTCGCGCTCGTCACGCTCGCGCTGAAGCTGCTCGCCGAGCGCCACCTGGCCGCCGAACTGGCCGGCGCGCGCGATACCGCTCCCGCACATGCCGGCCCCGTCGCCGTCGTTTCGTCGAAATCGTAAAGAGGCAACCAGAATGGGTATCACCGTCCGTCACCTTCAGAAGCGCTTCGGCGATTTCACGGCGCTCGACAACGTATCGCTCGATTTTCCGCCGGGCGAACTGGTCGCGCTGCTCGGGCCGTCCGGCTGCGGCAAGACCACGCTGCTGCGCGTGATCGCGGGCCTCGAGCACGCGGATGCGGGGCAGGTCGTGCTGCAGGGGCTCGACGTCGCGTCGGTCGGCGCGCGCGAGCGCCAGGTCGGTTTCGTGTTCCAGCACTACGCGCTGTTCCGCCACATGACGGTATTCGAGAACGTCGCGTTCGGGCTGCGCGTGAAGCCGCGCCGCGAGCGGCCATCGGAAAGCGTGATCCGCGACAAGGTACACGAGCTGCTGAAGCTCGTGCAGCTCGACTGGCTCGCGCAGCGCTATCCGTCCGAGCTGTCGGGCGGCCAGCGCCAGCGGATCGCGCTGGCCCGCGCGCTCGCGGTCGAACCGAAGGTGCTGCTGCTCGACGAACCGTTCGGCGCACTTGACGCGAAAGTCCGCAAGGAGCTGCGCGGCTGGCTGCGTCGTCTGCACGACGACCTGCACATCTCGACGATCTTCGTCACGCACGATCAGGAAGAGGCGCTGGAAGTCGCGGATCGCATCGTCGTGCTGAACCGCGGCCACGTCGAGCAGGTCGGCAGCCCGCAGGACGTCTACGATCATCCGCAGAGCGCGTTCGTCTACGAGTTCCTCGGCGCGGCCAACCGGTTGCCGGGCACGGTCGCCGGGCGCGGCTTCGTCGCCGAGGGCGCAGCCGCGCCGATCGAGGTCGACGCCGATTTCGCGGGCCCCGCGAATGCGTACGTGCGGCCGCACGACCTGCAGCTGTGGCCGGCGGGCGAAGGGCACCGCGACGGCATCGCAGTGGACGTGCGCCGTGTGATCCCGCTGGGCGGTTCGGTGCGCGTGGAGCTCGAGGCGCGCGCAGGCGGCGCGCTCGAAGCCGAACTCGACCGCGACGCGTGGCGTGCGCTGTCGCTGCAGGTCGGCGACGGCGCGACGGCCGTGCCGCGCGCGGTGCGCGTATTCCCCGCGCGCTGACGCGCGGGTGCAGGGCAGGAGGGGGCGGGTGCCGCTCCGGTTACACAAGCAAACAACGACAGCCTAAGAGGCATACCCATGAATTTTCAGCAACTGCGCTTCGTGCGCGAAGCGGTGCGCCAGAACATGAACCTGACGGAAGTCGCGAACGTGCTGTACACGTCGCAGTCGGGCGTGTCGAAGCAGATCAAGGATCTCGAGGACGAGCTCGGCGTCGACATCTTCATCCGGCGCGGCAAGCGGCTGACGGGGCTCACCGAGCCCGGCAAGGCCGTGCACCAGCTGATCGAGCGGATGCTGCTCGATGCCGAGAACCTGCGCCGTGTCGCGCGCCAGTTCGCCGACCAGGACAGCGGCCACCTCGTCGTCGCAACGACCCACACGCAAGCGCGCTACGCGCTGCCGAAGGTGATCCGGCAGTTCACCGAGGTGTTCCCGAAGGTGCATCTCGCGCTGCGCCAGGGCAGCCCGCAGCAGATCGCGCAGATGATCCTGAACGGCGAGGCCGATCTCGGCATCTCGACCGAGGCGCTCGACCGCTACCCGGACATCGTCACGTTCCCGTGCTATTCGTGGCACCACACGGTGGTCGTGCCGAAGGATCATCCGCTCGTCGGCCGCGAGAACCTCACGCTCGAGGAAATCGCCGAGTACCCGATCATCACGTACGACCAGGACTTCACGGGCCGCTCGCACATCGATCAGGCGTTCACGCAGGCGGGGGCCGTGCCCGACGTCGTGCTGACCGCGATCGACGCGGACGTGATCAAGACCTACGTCGAACTCGGGATGGGGATCGGCGTCGTCGCGGCGATGGCCTACGATCCGCAGCGCGACACGGGGCTCGTCGCGCTCGACACGCAGCACCTGTTCGAGGCGAGCACGACGCGGGTCGGGTTGCGCAAGGGCGCGTTCCTGCGCGCGTATGCGTACCGGCTGATCGAGATGTTCGCGCCGCACCTGAACGAAGCGGAAATCGCGGGGCTGTTGCGCGAAGCCGTTTGACGACAGCGCGTCGCGCGCCATCCGCGCCGTTGCAGCGGATGGCGCGACGTCCCTGCGCGGGTTGTCATGCATTGGGCGGCGGCACGCGATCTGCCGCCGCCTTGGTGGTTCGATTCACCGAATCATCGACCGCCATCGTCCAGTCCGATTCATCGCCCCACGCGGCGAGCGAGATGCGGTCGCCTGCCGGCACACCATCAACACAGCACGTTCGAGCGCCCCGTTTCGGGTGCGGTCATCTGCCATACCGGGCGACCCGTTTCCACACGGATGTGATTCAATGCGCGTGAATGCCGGCGGACGGATGCCCTCGGCCACGCTCCTGACCGACAGGTCCGCACAGCGGCGCAATGCAACGCGCCGGAACGAACCGCGGGACGTATGACCGACAGCCGGATCGCGTTTATGGAACCATGCGCGCGGATTGCCGACTCCGACACACTCGGCGACATATTGCGCAGTACGCAACACACGTGACGAAGCGCTAAACAATGAATCTGAAATGGTTTCTCTTTTCCTTCGAAGGCCGAATCGGGCGCCTGCCGTGGTGGATCTACGCACTGGCTTACGCTTTGCTCTGCGCGTTTTTCGATGCGGGTTCGCGCGGCTCGTCGACTGACGATCTGCCGCTGCTTGTGGTGCTGGTGGGCGTCGTCATCGCGGTCATCGCGGTGTGGTCGTCGATTGCGGTCGGCGTGAAGCGGCTGCACGACATCGACAAGTCGGGATGGTGGATGCTGTTGTTGTTCGTGCCGATCGTCGGCTCGCTCGCATTGTTCGTGATGAACGGCTTCATCGCCGGCACGCCGCAGGCGAACCGGTTCGGCGAGCCGCCGTCGGTTGATGAAGACGCGCCGGCGCCGCATGATCCGGCGTGACGCGCGCTCCGAATAAACCCTTAAATATTGATCAGACAGGTTGCGCGCCGACACGAATCGGTACAGCATAGCCTTCACTCCGCCGGCGTCCCGCCGGCGGTGGCGTGTCAACGACAGCACGCGTCAGGCAGTCGGCCGTCTGCCTCGCTTCCATTCCGTGGTACCGACAGCAGCATCGATGGCCGTTGTCCGGGTAGTGTGGCGCAAACGTTTGCTCACATTAAAACAACAGTCAAACAATTGTCCGGCCCTTGGGGCCAGTCGCCAGGAGATGTGTATGAATGTCCTCTTTCGCCGTCGCTTCCTGACCGCCGCGCTCGCCGCTGTCGCGGTCGCCGCCGCACCGGCCGTCCACGCGCAATCGACGGCCAAGCCGAAGGTCGCGCTCGTGATGAAGTCGCTCGCCAACGAGTTCTTCCTGACGATGGAAACGGGCGCGAAGGAATACCAGAAACACAACGCGAGCCAGTTCGACCTGATCACCAACGGCATCAAGGACGAGACCGACACCGCGAACCAGATCCGCATCGTCGAGCAGATGATCGTGTCGAAGGTCGACGCGATCGTGCTCGCGCCGGCCGATTCGAAGGCGCTCGTGCCGGTCGTGAAGAAGGCGGTCGACGCGGGCATCATCGTCGTGAACATCGACAACCGGCTCGACCCCGACGTGCTGAAGTCGAAGAACCTCAATGTGCCGTTCGTCGGCCCGGACAACCGCAAGGGCGCGCGCAAGATCGGCGATTACCTCGCGAAGCGGCTGAAGGCAGGCGATCAGGTCGGCATCGTCGAAGGCGTGTCGACCACCACCAACGCGCAGCAGCGCACGGCCGGCTTCCAGGACGCGATGAAGGCGGGCGGGATGAAGGTCGTGTCGGTGCAGTCCGGCGAATGGGAGATCGACAAGGGCAATGCGGTCGCGGCCGCGATGCTGAACGAATACCCGAACCTGAAGGCGCTGCTGTGCGGCAACGACAACATGGCGATCGGCGCCGTGTCGGCCGTGCGCGCGGCCGGCAAGCAGGGCAAGGTGCTCGTGGTCGGCTACGACAACATCAACGCGATCAAGCCGATGCTGAAGGACGGCCGCGTGCTCGCGACCGCCGATCAGTACGCGGCGAAGCAGGCGGTGTTCGGCATCGACACGGCGCTCAAGGCGATCGCCGAGCATCGCAAGCAGGCCGACATGTCGGGCGTGGTCGAGACGCCGGTGGATCTCGTGACGAAGTGATGCAGCTCCGATGCGGCCGCCGCCCTCAAGAATTTGGCGCGGCGGCCGTTATCCGGGGTGAGCGCGATCACGGCCACTGCATGCACATGCACTTGTGAGCGTCACACCCGCGCGCCGCGTGCGCGCGGCCGCAACCAGGATCGCGATGGACCCGACCTTCCAACCCTCCCGCGCAGCCACTCCCGTGCTGTCCGTATCCGGCATCGGCAAGACCTATGCCGAACCCGTGCTCGCTGACGTCACGCTGGCGCTCGAGCCGGGCCACGCGCTTGCGTTGACGGGCGAGAACGGCGCAGGCAAGAGCACGTTGTCGAAGATCATCGGCGGGCTCGTCGAACCGACCACCGGCACGATGCAGCTCGGCGGCCAGCCGTATGCACCGGCGAGCCGGACCCAGGCCGAAGCGCTCGGCGTGCGCATGGTGATGCAGGAGCTGAACCTGCTGCCGACACTGACGATCGCCGAAAACCTGTTCCTGAATCGCCTGCCGCGGCGCTTCGGGATCATCGATCGCGCGCGGCTGCGCGACGATGCGCGGGCCGCGATGGCACAGGTCGGGCTCGACACCGTCGATCCCGATACGCCGGTGGGCGCGCTCGGCATCGGCCATCAGCAGATGGTCGAGATCGCGCGTAACCTGATCGGCGACTGTCGCGTGCTGATTCTCGACGAACCGACCGCGATGCTGACCGCGCGCGAAGTCGAGCTGCTGTTCGAGCAGATCGACCGGCTGAAGGCGCGCGGCGTCGCGATCGTCTACATCTCGCACCGGCTCGAGGAGCTCGCGCGCGTCGCCGAGCGGGTCGCGGTGTTGCGCGACGGCCGGCTCGTCCATGCGGGCGACATGGCGGCGACGACGTCCGACGGGCTCGTCACGCTGATGGTCGGGCGCGAGATCGGCGAGCACATCGATCTCGGCGAGCGCCGTATCGGCGCGCCGCGGCTCGTCGTGTCGGGCCTCACCCGCGGCACGGCGGTGCGCGACGTGTCGCTCGAAGTCCGTGCGGGCGAGATTTTCGGCATCTCCGGGCTGATCGGCGCGGGACGCACCGAGCTGCTGCGGCTGATATACGGCGCCGATACGCCGGATGCGGGGACGATTGCGGTCGGCCAGCCGCTGAAGCCGGCGCGGATCGGTTCGCCCGTCGAGGCGGTGAAGCACGGCATCGCGCTGATCACCGAGGATCGCAAGGGCGAAGGGCTGCTGCTGTCGCAGTCGATCACCGCGAACGTGTCGCTCGGCCAGCTCGACCGGCTCGCGCGCGGCGGCATCGTCGACAGCGCGCGCGAAACGGCGCTCGCCGAGCAGCAGATCGATGCGCTGCGGATCCGCACGCACGGTGCGGCGCAGGCGGTCGGCGAGCTGTCGGGCGGCAATCAGCAGAAAGTCGTGATCGGCCGCTGGCTCGCGCGCGACATGGGCGTGCTGCTGTTCGACGAGCCGACCCGCGGGATCGACGTCGGCGCAAAGTTCGAGATCTACACGCTGATGGGAGCGCTCGCGCGCGAAGGCCGCGCGCTCGTCGTCGTGTCGAGCGACCTGCGCGAGCTGATGCTGATCTGCGACCGGATCGGCGTGATGTCGGCCGGCCGCATGACCGCCGTGTTCGAACGCGGCAACTGGACCCAGGATGCGCTGCTGGCCGCGGCGTTCGCCGGCTTCGGCCGCGAGACGCCGCCGGGCGGCACACGGCATCCGGACGCGGGGCAGGCGCCAGGCGCCGCTCCGGGCACTTCGACGACAGGACGACAGCCATGACCCAGCCTCCCGTATCCCCGACCGACGCAGGCGCGCAGCAGGACGTGACGGGGCGCCGCGCGCGCACGCTGTCCGGCACGCGGCTCGGGCTGTCGAACTATCTCGGGCTCGCCGGCGCGCTCGCCGCGATGATCGTGCTGTTTTCGGTGCTGAGCTCGCATTTCCTGACCTACGACACGTTCAGCACGATCGCGAACCAGATTCCCGATCTCGTCGTGATGTCGGTCGGGATGACCTTCGTGCTGATCATCGCCGGGATCGACCTGTCGGTCGGCTCGGTGCTCGCGCTCGCCGCGTCGATGGTCAGCGTCGCCGCGCTGAAATGGCAGTGGGGACCGCTGCCGGCCGCGCTGATCGGCATCGCGGTCGCGACCGTCACGGGCGCGCTGACGGGCGCGGTCACGGTCGGCTGGCGGATTCCGTCGTTCATCGTGTCGCTCGGCGTGCTGGAGGCCGCGCGCGGCGTCGCGTACCAGCTGACGAATTCGCGCACGGCCTATATCGGCGACGCGTTCGATTTCCTGTCGAACCCGATCGCGCTCGGCATCTCGCCGGCATTCCTGATCGCGGTCGCGGTGATGATCGCGGCCCAGTTCGTGCTGACGCGCACCGTGTTCGGACGCTATCTCGTCGGGATCGGCACGAACGAGGAAGCCGTCCGACTTGCAGGGGTTAACCCCCGGCCATATAAAATTCTCGTATTCGCACTGATGGGCGCGCTCGCCGGGCTCGCATCGCTGTTCCAGATTTCGCGGCTCGAGGCGGCCGACCCGAACGCGGGCGTGGGCCTCGAACTGCAGGTGATCGCGGCCGTCGTGATCGGCGGCACGAGCCTGATGGGCGGGCGCGGCTCGGTGATCAGCACGTTCTTCGGCGTGTTGATCATCTCCGTGCTGGCCGCGGGGCTTGCGCAGATCGGTGCGAACGAACCGACGAAACGGATCATCACCGGCGCGGTAATCGTGGTGGCAGTCGTGCTCGATACGTATCGCAGCCGGCGCACACGCGTGCGGTAAAAAGACAGACAGAACAGACCAGAGAGAAACGGGAAATGGCGACGATCAAGGATGTGGCGGCCATGGCGGGCGTGTCGTTTACGACCGTCTCGCACGTGGTGAACAATTCGCGGCCGGTGTCCGCGGATGTGCGTGCGAAGGTCGAGGGCGCAATCCGCGAGCTGAACTACGTGCCGTCGGCCGTGGCGCGCTCGCTGAAGGCGCGTGCGACGGCGACCATCGGCCTCGTCGTGCCGAACAGCACGAATCCGTACTTCGCGGAGCTTGCGCGCGGCATCGAGGATCAGTGCGCGGCCAATGGCTATTGCGTGTTCTTCTGCAACTCGGACGACGATCCGGTGAAGCAGCGCAACTACCTGCGCGTGCTGCAGGAAAAGCGCATCGACGGGCTGATCGTCGCATCGGCCGGCGAGGATGCAGTGCTCGCGCAGACGCTCGCGGATATTCACGCGCCGCTCGTCGTCGTCGACCGCAACATCGAGGGGCTCGCGGCCGATCTCGTGCAGATCGACCACGAGCGCGGCGCGTACCTGGCGACGCGGCACCTGCTCGAGCTCGGGCACGCGAAGATCGGCTGCATCACGGGGCCGACCGACACGGCCGTCAGCGCGATGCGCGTGCACGGCTTCATCCGCGCGATGGCCGAGCGCGGGGTCGACATCGTGCCGGGCGCGATCGCGGAGAGCGACTTCTCGTGCCTCGGCGGTTATCACGCGGCGTCGCGGCTGTTCGAATCGGTGCGGCCGAGCGCGATCTTCGCGGGCAACGACCTGATGGGCGTCGGCGCGCTGCGCGCGGCGGCCGAGCGCGGCATGCGCGTGCCGGACGACTGTTCGATCATCGGGTTCGACGACATCGAATTTTCCCGCTACACGTATCCGGCACTGTCGACGGTCGGCCAGTCGGTGCGCGCGCTCGGCGAAATGGCCGCGCAGACGCTGATCGAGCGGATCGGAGGCGGCTCGACGGCCGTGCCGAGCCGCCGCCGCGTCGTATCGCCGCGCCTCGTGCTGCGTGAATCGACCGCGATCTACCGCGAGCCGCCGGCCTCCGGCGGTCGCGCATGACGGCGCTCGCACCGGGCGCCGGCCGCGTGACGGTGGTCGGCAGTCTCAACATGGATCTCGTCGTGCGCGCGCCGCGTCTGCCGTTGCCGGGCGAAACGCTCGCCGGCCACGCGTTCGCGCAGGCAGCGGGCGGCAAGGGTGGTAACCAGGCCGTCGCCGCTGCGCGGCTTGGTGCGCAAGTCGCGATGATCGGCTGCGTCGGCGCGGATGCGCATGGCGCGGCCCTGCGCGCGGGCCTCGAAGCCGAGGGGATCGATTGCGCGGGGCTCGCGACGAGCGCGTCGGCAGCGACCGGCGTTGCGCTGATCGTCGTCGACGATGCGAGCCAGAACGCGATCGTGATCGTCGCGGGCGGCAACGGCGAGGTCACGACCGATATGGTCGCGCAGCACGAGGCCGCACTGGCGTCGGCCGACGTCGTTATCTGCCAGCTCGAAACGCCGCCGGACGCGGTGTTCGCCGCGCTGTCGGCCGGGCGTCGGCTCGGCCGCACGGTGGTGCTCAATCCGGCCCCGGCCGTCGCACCGCTGCCGGACGGCTGGCTGCCGCTCGTCGATTACCTGATCCCGAACGAGGTCGAGGCCGCCGCGCTGACCGCGCTGCCCGTGCGCGACCCGGCGGAGGCGGAAGCCGC
>NZ_JAAGPM010000104.1:0-27716 GCF_017104865.1 Burkholderia sp. Ac-20349 | reverse complement strand
CAAGCCACGCGCGCGCCGCGTGCGACAGATACCCTTTCTTCAGCCCGGCCACGCCGCAGCAGGCGGCCGGCCCGCGGATCGAGCCGCCCGTGTCGGTGCCGAGCGCCGCGTCGACCGTGCCGAGCCCGACGAGCGAGGCGGAACCGCTCGACGAGCCGCCCGGAATGCGCGTCGCGTCCTGCGGATTGACGGGCGTGCCCGTGTAGTCGTTGATGCCGGTCATGCCGAACGCGAGCTCGTGCATGTTCGCCTTGCCGGCGATCTGCCAGCCGGCGTCGAGCAGCAGGCGGACGACGTCCGCGTGTTGTTCCGCCGGCGGTGCATCGGCGAGCGCGCGGCTCGCCGCGCGGGTCGGATGGCCTGCGATGTCGATCGTGTCCTTGATCGCGATCGTGGGGCCGGGGCCGCCGAGCGTAAAGGTGTCGATGAAGCCTGTCATGGTCGGTATCGTGAGCAAGCGTTGGAAAGCATCGGGAATCAGGACCGGGGCGCGGCAGCGAGCGGCCACGGGCCGTCGAGCACGCGTTCGGTGCGGAAGTGGTGGATCAGCCAGGTCGAACCGTCGCCAGCCGGCGCGAAATCGACGGTCAGCCGCGCGGCGATCAGCTCCGCCGTGCCATCGGCATAACGCGACGCCTGCAGCATGATCCAGCGGCCACGCGCGCTCGCGTTGCCGGCGCCGATCTCGATCGACTCCGAGGTCAGGAAGTGCAGGTTGGCCGAGAAATGCGGATCGGGCGGCAGATAGCGGCCCAGCATCGCGACGATCGCGGCCGTGCCTTCGAGGCGGCCGAACTTGTGCGCGTACTGCGGGCCGATGCCTTCCCACACGGCATCGGCGGTGAACAGCTCGGCGAGCGACGGGCCGTCGCCGGCATCCTCGGGCACGTCGCACAGCGCCATGTAGCGCGTGATCGTCGCGCGCACCGCGCGCTCGGCGTCGAGCGCTGCCAGGCGCTGTGCGAGCGCATCGATCAGGCCGGGAGACAGGTCGGTCATCGCGCGCCTCACGCGGCGGGCTTCGCGGCCGGCGGCACCGTCAGCGCGCGGCCGACGCGCGCTTCGATCTTGCCGTAGCGCCACAGGTTGTATTCACCGACCGGCGTCGTGCGGTACAGGTTGCACACGGCGACCGTCGTGTCGAAGTCGGCGACGTCGGCCATGATGTAGAAGGTCCACGGCGCGCCGTCGGCCTGGCCGACCACGAGGCGGTCGTCGTCCATCACGCCGAGCACGCGCACGCCGGGCATCGCTTCGACGGCCGCGAGCATCGCGCCGTACGCCTGCCACACTTCACCGATCTTCTCGCGCGGCAGGTCGAAGAAGTTTTGCG
Source organism: Burkholderia sp. Ac-20349 (assembly GCF_017104865.1). Taxonomy (NCBI): domain Bacteria; kingdom Pseudomonadati; phylum Pseudomonadota; class Betaproteobacteria; order Burkholderiales; family Burkholderiaceae; genus Burkholderia; species Burkholderia sp. Ac-20349. Next base: position 26,383 of record NZ_JAAGPM010000104.1, on the reverse strand, counting down.
ACACGCCGCAGCAGAACAGGACGCGCAGCGGCAGCGGATTCGAATCGGACATATCAGGTTCTCCAGAGGAATCGGTGGGGTGCATGAACCGGCCGGCGACGGCGCTTCGGCTTCATGCGTGTAAAAAAATTCGGTCGATGCAGGTTACAGATAGCCGGGAAACGGCGTGACGCCGGTGAACACCGCGCCCGCGCCGTCGAAGTTGCCTTCGCCGAGAAACGCGTGCTGCGTGACGACCATGGCATCGCGCAGCAGCCGCTGCAGCGGGTGCGTGCGATAGATCGCCGCCGTGCCGCCGAGGCGGTACGCGCGTTCGACGACGCTCGCGCCTTCGCGTGCGATCTGCGTGGCCGCGAGCCGCAGCAGGCTGACCTGGTCGGGCGTCACCGGGTTGCCGGCGAGGATCGATTGCCACACGCCGTCGGTCGCGTCGTAGAAGAACGCGCGCGCCGAGCGCAGTTGCGCCTCGGCCTTCGCGAGCTCGATGCGGTAGTACGCGCGATCGGCGAGACGCGGTGCGCCGGTCGTCGTTTGCCGGCCGCCCGACATCCGGTTCACGACGTCGAGCGCCGCGCGCGCGAGGCCGAGGTTCACGACGGCGAGCACCTGCGCCGCATACGCGACGGTCGGGTAGCGGTACAGCGGCTCGTCGACGGTCGGCTCGCCGCCGCGCACGAAGGTCCATGCTTCGGGCACGAAGCGGTCGTCGACGCGCAGGTCGTGGCTGCCGGTGCCCTGCATGCCGACCACGCTCCAGTTCTCCACGATCTCGACCTGGTCGGCGCGAAACACGGCCGTGCGTGGCTTGTTCGGCGCGGCGTCCTGTGCGCCCGGCACCGCGATGCCGACGCCGAGCCAGTCGGCGCCCTTGCAGCCGCTCGCGAATTTCCACGTGCCGTTCACGCGCCAGCCGCCCGGCGCGGGCTGGGCCGGCTGCACCGGAAACAGGCCGCCCGCGAACACCTGGTCGGGGCCGCTCGCATACAGCTCGGCCTGGGTCTCGAGCGGCAGCGCGGCCAGATAGACGTTCGCGGAGCCGAAGCTTGCGACCCACGCGGCCGAACCGTCGGCGGTCGCGATCCGTTCGATCATGTCGAGGAACGCGGTCGGCGCGAGCGCATCGCCGCCGAAGCGGCGCGGCGTGCCCGCGCGATAGATGCCGGCCTGCTTGAACAGCGCGATCACGTCGCGCGGCACGTGCGACAGCCGTTCGAATTCTTCGCGGCGCGCGGCGACGGTCTCGATCACGGCGTCGAGCGGCGACAGCCGGGTGGCCGGTTCGCTGGCCGCGTGGGGGGCGCTCGGTGCGGAGTCGAGGGCGAGGGCGGCGTGGGGCATGGCTGTCTCCTGGGGCGGATTGGGGTTCGAATTCGGGGTGGCATGCATGCCGCGCGGAAAGCGGCACGACGATGCAACCAGTCTAGAAACGCCGAAAACGCGCAGCAATTGGTGCGTTGGGCCGTGCGACTGGTGAGGTTCCGTGCCGCACTAAAGAAATCTTCAGATGCGGGCGGCGCGCGCCGGTGCTATGTTGGGTTTCCGGTCGCGCGATGCCGCGCGGCCTCATCCGAAGCCGATCATGAGTTTCCCCGACGACGACGATTTCCACCGGCTGCTCGACGCGCTGACGACCTGTGTGCTGCTGCACGACGCGCATACCAAGGCGATCGTGTGGGCGAACCGCGCCGCGTGCATCGCGCTCGGTTTTTCCGTCGAGGAACTGCTGCCGCTGAAGGCGCCGGACATGACGCGCCCCGAACCGAAATACCAGCGCGAGATCGCGGTGAGTGCGTGGGATCGCGCGCTCGTCGACGGGCCGCAGGTGTACGAGTGGTGCTACCGGTCGCGCACGGGCGTCGACATGCTGTCCGAGGCGACCGCCACCTACGTGCCGCTGCGCGGGCGCGACGTCGTGATGGTGCAGTTCCGCGACATCAGCGCGGAAGAGGCGGTGCGCCAGCAACTGCGCCGCTACGAGGCGCGGCTGCGCGAGTTCATGCAGGATCTCGACGAAGGCATCGCGGTCGTCACGCCGCACGGCGGCGTGCAGTTCATCAGCGAGTCGGGCCGCCGCGTGCTCGGGCTCGCGCCCGACGAAGCGCTCGGCGAGGTGCTCGACTACTGCTCCGAGGCCGATCGCGACCGGCTCGTCGCGCAGCTGCGCGATGCGCCGTCTGCGTATCCATCCGCGCCGCAGCGCTACCGGATCGTGCGGCGCGACGGCTCGACGTGCTGGCTGCGTATCCTGTGCCGGCAGGTCGAGATCGAGGACGATCTCGACGGGCTGCTCGTGCAGTTCCGTGACGTGAGCGACGAAGTCGCGATCGAGGACGCCCGCCGCGCCGAAGCACGCATGCTCGAACACGCGGGCCGTTACAACGCGATGGGCGAGATGGCGAGCGTGATCGCGCACGAGCTGAGCCAGCCGCTCGCGGCCGTGCGCAATTTCATCGAGGGCGCGGTGCAGCGGCTGAATGGGCGCGGCGCCATCGACGACGCGATCTGGGGGCTGCGCAGCGCCGACCGGCAGGCCGAGCATGCGGCGCTGATCATCAAGAGCGTGCGCGAGTTCATCGTGAAGCGCGAACCGGTTGTCGCGCTCGCCGACCTGCGCGACATCCTCGCGGACGTCGCGTATTTCATCGAGCTGCGCGCGAAGGAGGCTGGCGTGACGGTTGCGATCGTGCAGGCCGATGCGCCGCTGCCGATCCGCTGCGAGCGTGTGCTGATCGGGCAGGTGATCTTGAATCTCGCGTTCAATGCGATCGAGGCGTTCGCCGGTTGCGAACGTGTGCCGCGCACGCTGACGCTCGGCACTGCGAATGTCGCCGGGCATGCGGAGCTGCGCGCAATCGACAACGGCCCGGGCATCGCGGCCGGCGCGCACGACCGGCTGTTCGACGGCTTCTCGTCGTCGAAGGCCGGCGGCAACGGAATCGGGCTGTCGCTGTGCAAGAGCATCGTGACGCGCCACGGTGGCCGGATCGGCGCGAGCCCGGCCGAGGGCGGCGGGCTCGATTGCCGCGTGACGCTGCCGCTCGCCGGTACGAACGCGAACGCAAGCGCAAGCGCAAGCGCGTAGGCGCGGCGGCGCGCATGGCGTTGCTGCGGCCCGGTGGTCGTCGCGCATGAGCGGGCAGGCTCGCACGCAGCGCATGGTCAGCGCCCGAGCGCCCGTGCGGTTTGCCCGCCGATGCCGAAATCGGTGTTCGGGATGTCCTTGATCATCACGCGGGTGGCTTGCAGGGGCGCGTCGAGCACGCTGGCGCTCGTCTCCGACAACGCGGCGATCAGCGCGCGCTTTTGTTCGTCGGTGCGGCCGGCGATCAGGATCGCGACGATCACGGGCAGCGACGGCGGCGCGCCGTTCGCGGCGCTGCGACCGCCGAGGCCGATGTGCGTCGCGGGCAATTCGGTGAGCAGCACGCGCACCGATTCGATCGGTGCGCCGATCGAATCGACGGTCGCACCGGTCAGCCGGGCAATCAGTTCGGCCTTGCGGGCGTCGTCATGGCCGGCCGGCAGGAAAACTTCGAGTGTGGGCATGGTGGTCCGGAAAGGTGAAGGTTGCCGGCTCACCGTTGGGCTGGCGATGGCGAACCGGTGGCCGCTTACAGGTGAAGGTGGCCGGCTCACCGTTGCGTTGGCGATGGCGAACCGGTGGCCGCTTACAGGTGAAGGTGGCCGGCTCACCGTTGCGTTGGCGATGGGCGAACCGGTGGCCGCTCACGGGTGAAGGTGCCCGGTTCACCGTTGCGACGGCGACGGCGAACCGGCGGCCGCTTACAGCAGGAAGCCGATTGCGCTGAGCGCTTCGGTCGAGTCGATCAGGCGCACGACCTTTTCAGCGATCCGCATCTCGCCGTCGGCGTCGACGTGCAGCTTGTGCGTGACGTCGGCCGCGAACAGCGTCGCGACGCCGCGCTTGTACGCGACGACGACCTGCGCCGATTTCAGTTCGACGGTGTCGGCGCTGCCGCTTTCCAGCGTGAAGCGCGACACGGTGCGCACCGTGCGCGCCGCGTCGGTCGCCGACGCCGAATAGCCGGACACCATCCGCTGCACGCGCTTCTCGCGCATGTCCTGGTCGTCGAACACGTAGTTCAGCGTCGCGGCGAAATCGCTCGCATCGGGATCGATCGGCACCACGTAGTGGCCGGCCGGCTCCCACAGGTCGAGCCATGCGCGATAGTCGCGGCGGTCGAGCATCTCGGCTTCGCGCCACACGAATTCGACCGCGCGGGCGAAGGTCTGCTCGGAAAAGAGGGCGTTGCGGTCGTCCATTATTGTTGCTCCATCATCTTGCGCCATTGCTGGTAGGCCTCGCGCATGCCGGTCTCGTCGGTCGCATGCGCGGTCTTTTCGCCGTTCGCGGCGGTCGTCTCGCGGTTCAGCCCGCGATTCACGAGGATCGGTACGTCGGGGCCCGCGTGCGCGCCGCGTTGGACACGTTCCCACGCTTCCGCGTCGTCGGGGCTGCCGAAGCCGAACGGGCCCTGGAAGTGCTCGTGAATGCGCAGCCGCTCGCGGTTCGCTTCGTCGGGGCCGCCGTCCATCGCGAGCGCGACGTGGCGGATCTCGGTTTCGTTCGCGGAGATCGGCCGCAGCACGCGGAAGAACGCCATCGACAGCGCGAGGTTCGGGAACAGGTTCAGGTTGAAGCCGACGCCCATCAGCGAGCGCACGATGCGGCGCACTTCTTCGGGCGTATGGCGCTCGGCGAGCTTCGCCGCGAGCGGCGCGAAGCGTTCGGGCAACGGCGCACCGTCGTCTTGGTCGAGGTCGATCAGCTCGGGCATCAGCACCGCAAGGCTATGGCCGTTGCCGAGCCCGCGGCAGAACGCGTCCTCGCTCGTCATGAAGCTCGTGATCGCGGCGGCCGTCTCGTCGTCGATCGACTTCATCCACGACTTGTGCACGACCGGGAAGTGATAGAGGTCGGTCGTGTTCTCGAGCTGGATCTTCCAGTTGCCCTTGAACTTGAACTTGTGCTCGCCGTTGGCCTTGATCGGGTAGCCGGCGCCCTGTTTCATGAACAGGTCGATCCACGGCTTGGCACCGCCGAGGAAATCCTCGAGCGATTCGATGTCGTCGTTGAAGCTCGCGAAGATCAGCCCCTGGTACACGCCGACGCGCAGCTTCACGAGCGGCAGGTCGCCTTTCTCGCACACGCCTTCGTAGCCGTCGCCGTACGGCAGCGCGCGCAGCGTGCCGTCGAGTGCGTACGACCAGCTGTGATACGGGCACGTGAAGCTCTTCGCGTTGCCCTTGTGCGATTCGCACACGGTCGCGCCGCGATGGCGGCAGCGGTTCTGCAGCACGTTGATCTCGCCGGTCTTGTCGCGCACGACGATCACCGGCTGGCGGCCGATCGTCGTCGTGATGAAGTCGCCCGGGTTCGGCAGCTCGCTCTCGTGCGCGACCCAGATCCAGGTGCGGTAGAAGATGCGGTCGAGCTCGGCTTCGAACAGCGCGGGATCGTGATACATCGCGGGCGCGATGCGGTCGGGTTGCGCGAGACCGTGCAGCGCGCTGGTGTCGATCGTCTGGTAGGAAAGGTCGCTCATCGTTGTCGTGGGGAAGAGTCGCGAAATCGGGCCGCGCAGCGCGCGGTGTCGAGTACCCAGTCTCGTCCTCCACTACATATCCGTCAAATTGATCTAAAATTAGCTGGTCAATAAATACGGCAAATAATGGAGGCTGCGATGACATCGGTCGATCATCTCGATCTGAACCTGCTGCGCGTATTCCAGGCGATCGTCGAGGAACGCAGCCTGACGAAGGCCGGCGAGCGGCTCGCGCTGTCGCAGCCGGCCGTCAGCTATTCGCTCGGCCGGTTGCGCACGCTGTTCGACGATCCGCTGTTCGTGCGTACGCGCTCGGGCATGCAGCCGACGCCGGTCGCGCTCGAGCTCGCGGGCATCGTCGGCAAGGCGCTCGACATGGTGCGCGTGGCACTGCGCTACGCGGAGCGCTTCGATCCCGCCACCAGCACGCGCACGTTCCGGCTGTCGCTGTCGGATGCGGGCGAGATGGCGTACCTGCCGGCGATCTGCCAGGCGCTGCGCGAGCGCGCGCCGCGCGTGACGCTGAGCGTGCAGCCGCTGCCGGTGGAGGAGATCGAGGAAGCGCTGCGCGCGAGCCGGCTGGATTTCGCGATCGGCAACCTGCCGGAGCTGATGCCGCGCACGCGCCACCAGGTGCTGTTCGAGGAAACCTATGTGTGCATGACGGGCCGCCGGCGCGGGTTGCCGAGCGGCGCCGTGCTGAGCCTCGACCAGTTCGTGCGCGCCGCGCACGTCAACGTGAAGTCGGTCGAGCATAGCCACCACGCGCTCGACGACGCGCTGCGCACGCAGGGCGTGGGCCGCAACATCGCGCTCGAAGTGCCGCACTTCGTCGCGCTGCCGAGCGTGCTGTCGGTCACGGATCTCTACGCGACGCTGCCGAAGCGGCTCGCGCAGATCCTGAACCGCGACAATGCGTTTCGCCTGTATGACCTGCCCGTCACGTTGCCGCCCGCGCCGGTGACGATGCACTGGCACGAGCATTTCCATGAGGACGAGGGCAACGCGTGGATGCGCACGCTGCTGGTCGAGCTCGTCGAGCGGTTCGATGACGCGTGATCCACGAAGGCGAGGGCAACGCGTAGGTGCGCGCGTTGTCGGCGGAGATCGGCGAGCGATTGGGCGACTCGTGGACCCACGAGGTGAGGGCAACGCATGGATGCGCACGCTGCTGATCGAGTTCGTCGAGCGTTTCGACGATGCGTGACCCATGAGGACGAGGGCAATGTGCGGGATGCGCACGATGCTGGCCGAGCTTGTCGGTCGTTTCGATGACGCGTGATCCATGAGGCGGAGGGCAATGCGCGGAGGTGGGCGTTGCCGGGCGAGGGCGTTGAGCAGTTCGACGACGCGAGACCTATGTGACGAGGGCAACGCGCGGGATGCGCGCGTTGCCGGCCGAGGGCGTCGAGCAGTTCGACGGTGCGCGACGTCGTGAGCCGGCAGCGCTCGCGCCGCGTGCGTCAGAGATCCAGAACGAGCACCGCCGAACGCGCACGCGACACGCAGCAGCAGATCACCGTGTTGCTCGCGCGCTCGGCCTTGCTGAGACAGTGATCGCGATGATCGGGCTCGCCGTCGATCACAGGCACCATGCAGGTGCCGCACACGCCTTCGCCGCATGACGTGTCGACCTCGATGCCGATGCGCGCGAGCGCGTCGACGATCGACGTGTCGGGCGTGACGCGTACCGATTGTCCGCTGCGCTGCAGACGCACTTCGAAGCCGTCGGCCGGGCCGGCGCCCGCATCGGCGGCGGCCGGTTCCGCCGCGAAGCGTTCGAGATGGATCGAATCGTCGGGCAAGCGCGTCGCGGCTGCCGCGACGACCGCATCCATGAACGGCCCCGGGCCGCACGTATAGACGTGGGCGTGCGCGTCGACCGATTCGACGCAGCGGCCCAGCTCGGCCGCGAGCGCGTCGGGCTCGATGCCGTAGTGGAACGTCACGTGCGACGCGAACGGCTCGGCCGACAGTTCGTCGACGAAGGCCGCATGCTCGCGGCTGCGGGCGAAATAGTGCAGCCGGTAACGCGCGCCGCGCTGGTGCAGCGCATACGCCATCGACAGCAGCGGTGTAATGCCGATGCCGGCCGCGATCAGCACGTGCTCGCTCGCATCATCCGTCAGACGAAACAGGTTGCGCGGCGCGCCGATCGACAGCTCGGCGCCGACCTGCACGTCGTCGTGCAGCGAACGCGAGCCGCCGCGCGACTGCGCTTCCTTCTTCACCGCGAACAGGTAGCTGCCGCGTTCGTCGGGGTTGCCGCACAGCGAGTACTGCCGCGTGATGCCGGACGGCGCGGTCACATCGATATGGGCGCCCGGTTCGTATGCGTCGAACGGCTGGCCGTCGACGCGCGAAACCCGGAAACAGCGGATGTCCTGCGCCGCGTCGATCAGCGCGTCGATCCGGACTTGGTGGCGGTTCGCTTGCATGGGGAAATCCGTGGGGTAGGGGAAACGCGGCGCGGCAGACACCGCGCCGTCATGCGATCGAGAATAGGGATGGGCATCGCATAAATCAAATCGATTAAAAAGCGATGCCTGAATCAGTGGGATGGATGATGGTCGGGCGACGGAATGCGCTCGACGTTCAGCGCGCGGCGATCGGATTGCCCGCTTCGGCCGCCTGCGGCGCCGCTGCCGACGCATGGCCACGTTCGCGATCGAGGCTGCGGCGATAGTGCCGGCACCCTGCGGCGAGCAGCAGTGCGGCGAGCGTGGCCGCCGCGACGTTGACGATCGACATCGAATGGCCGACCGCCGCCGGCGCGCCGAACACGCGATCGGTGAACAGCGCGACGACGGTCGTGCCGATCCCGAGCGCGATCAGGTTCGACACGAGCAGGAACAGCGCGGAGATCTGCGCGCGCATCTGGTTCGGCGCGAGCGTCTGCATCGCGGCGGTCGACGTCGGCATCGGGAACGACGCGAAGAACATCGCGACGACGAGCATCGCAAGCGATGCGGGCAGCGAGTCGAGCTGCGTGAACAGCGTCGCGGGAATCACCATGCACGCGGCGCCGATCGCGCCGGCACGCATCGGTGCATCGTGGCGGCCGCGCCGCAGCAGCCAGTCGTTGAGCCAGCCGCCGCAGAACACGCCGGCGGTGTTCGCCACCAGCAGCACGATGCCGAGCGTGTAGCCGGCTTCGACGGCCGTCATCCCGAAGTGGCGGATATAGAACGCGGGCGTCCAGCTCAGCAGGCAGTACAGCGTCATCGCGTAGAACGAGAAGCCGAGGTAGTGGCACGTGAAGGTCGCGCGATGCGTGCCGACGAAGCGCAGCGAATCGCGCATCGACACGCGCCGCACGGCGCCCGAGCGATCCTGCGCGAGCCCCTTGCGCTGCGGGTCGCGCACGGTCGCGGCGAACAGCAGGGCGACCAGCAGCCCGGGCAGCCCGACGATCAGGAACGTGACCTGCCACGCATGCACCTGCCCGACCACCGGCAGCGTGAATGCGCTCGCATGCTTGAGCAGCGCGATCACGTAGCCGCCGATCAGGAACGCGATGCCGCCGCCGATGAACGAGCCGAGCGAATACACGGCGATCGCGCGCCCGAGCTTCTCCTTCGGGAAGTAGTCGGCGAGCATCGAATACGCGCCGGGCGACAGCGCGGCCTCGCCGACGCCGACGCCCATCCGTGCGATGAACATCTGCACGAAATGCTGGCTGAGCCCGCACGCGGCGGTCGCGACGCTCCACAGCGCGATGCCGAGCGAGATGATTCGCGGGCGCGCGTAGCGATCGGCGAGATACGCGACGGGCAGCCCCATCACCGCATAGAACAGCGAGAACGCGAAACCGTTCAGCAGGCTGAACTGCGTATCGGACAGGTGCAGGTCGCGCTTGATCGGCTCGATCATCAGCACGAGGACCTGGCGGTCGACGAACGAAAAGATGTACGCGAGCATGCAGATGACGACGACATACCATTCGTACGTATAGCGCTTGCCGTCGGCAGCGCGGGCCGTGGATGCGGACATGCGGATTCTCCAGGAGCGGGCGGTGGAAACGCGCGGCAGCGGCCTTGGCGGCAAGGGCGCCGTCGCGGCGCGAAAGCGTGCGGGGGGGCACGTGTCGGAGACGCAGCGTAGTCGGCCAATTTCAGCCGCCATAGCCGGAGTGACAGCCGCGCCACATGGGCATTTACCGACCCGGATAAAGAAAACACCAGGGTCGCGCGCGCCGGCCGCCGCGCAGCGCGCTTGCGGCGGGGCACGCACGCATCATGCGGCGCATCTATAAGCGTTATAGAGCGCATTGCGTCGACGTCCGAAATTGTCGTTCCTAGACTCGGCCCGGTTTTGATCGGCAGCGTTGGCCCTTCGCGGCGAACGCGCTTCACACCATGCGGCGCAAGGCAGACAGGCGCCGGAAACTCTACGGGACGACGACGATGAACCAACCGAACGGGCGGGCCGACCGGCTTGCCGTACCGCTTGCCGCGCTGCTTGCCTGCGCGGCGCTGCCCGCTTTCGCACAATCGAGCGTGACGCTCTACGGCCGCGTCGACACCGCGATCGAATACGCAAACGCCGGGCCGAACCACGTGACGCGCATGGGCAGCGGCAACCTGTGGGCATCGCAGTGGGGGCTGAGGGGCGTCGAGGATCTCGGCGGCGGCTACGCGACGATCTTCAAGCTGGAAGACGGTTTCAATGCGGGCAGCGGTGCGCTGTCGAACAGCAGCGCACTGTTCGGCCGCGAGGCGTGGGTCGGCATCACGGGGCCGTTCGGCGGCGTGCAGTTCGGCGAGCTCTACACGATCCTGCACACGACGCTCGTCACGTACAGCCTGCCGGGCCTTGGCGCGGGGCTCGCGTGGGGCAACGCGACCAACAACTTCGTCGGGCCCGCGTTCCTGCGCGTGCGCAACTCGATGCGCTATACGTCGCCGCGCTACGCGGGCTTCATGCTGCGCGCGATGGCCGCGCGCGGCACCAACGGCGCGGCCGGACAGCCGGCGACGCTCGGCGATACCTACGGCGCGGGGCTCAACTACGTGCGCGGCGGCCTGTCGGTCGACGTCGACTACATGCAGCAGAAGTTCAGCCCGGTGGCCGCGTCCGCGCTCGGCGACTCGAGTCCGGCCGCGAACGGCAACTACACGCTGGGCGCGATTTCGTACGATTTCAGCGTCGTGAAGGTGGCCGCGCTGTACATGCGCCATCGCGGCGGCCCCGACGTCGCGACCGCGATCGACAGCCAGAGCGCGTATCCGCACAGCGACATCATGGAGCTGAGCGCGACGGTGCCGATCGGGCGTGCGTCGCTGCTGCTGAGCGTCGGCCATTACCGCAAGGTCGCGGACAGCGACGGCAACGCCGATTCGTATGGCATCCGATTCGACTATCCGTTGTCGAAGCGCACGGTGCTGTACACGGGCGCCGCGATGGTGCGCAACGGCGCGCATGCGCGCTTCGTCGTCAACGGCGCGGCCGGTGGCGGCGTCGCGGTCGCGAAGCCGGGCGCGACCGCCAGCTCGATCGTCGCGGGCATCCTCACGGCGTTCTGACCGGCCCGCGCCGGTGCCCGCTCGCGCTGCGTGCGCCGCTCGCGGCGTTCGCGGCGTTCGCGGCGTTCGCGTCGTTATGCGCAGGCGGGCGGCTGCGGCGCAAGCCATGCGTCGAACGGCGCCAGCTCGCCGATGTTGAACAGTTCGAGCAGCAGCGCGCGCAGCCAGCGATGGCCGGGGTCGGCGTCGAAGCGCCGGTGCCAGTACGCGTTGACCGCCCATTCGCTCGCGCCGGCGATCTCGTACAGCGTGCACGGCTGCCGCGCCGCGAACGTGATCGCGATCGTCTCCGGCAGGATCAGCGCGTAGTCGCCGTCCTGCAGCAACGCGGGCACCACCATGAAATCGGGTAGCGCCGCGCGCACGCGCGGCATCAGCCCGTGCCGCTCCAGCAGCTGCATCGATTGCGGATGCGACGTGACCGCGACGAAGCGCAGCGCGTCGGGCGCCTCGCCATCGAGCACGTAGTCGTCGGGCAACGCGACGCGCTGCGCGGTGCGGCGCGGCATCAGCAGCACGCAGCGCTCGTGCAGCAGCGCGGCGCGCTGGAAATGGCTCGACGCGTCGGCGAAATGCCCGAGCGCGAAGTCGATGCGCCCCGATTCGAGCGCGACGTTGAGCTGGCATTCGTCGACGTGCAGCGTCTCGATCACCGCGCCCGGCGCGCGACGGGCGAATTCGGCGAGCAGCGTCGGCAGGAATGCGCTCGCCGCGAAATCGCTCATGTGCAGGCGGAACACGCGCTGCGTGCTGTCGGGCGTGAAGCGCGAGCCTTCGTCGAGCACGTCCTGCAGGATCGCGAGCGCCTTGTCGACCGACAGCGCGAGCCGCTGCGCGCGCGGCGTCGGCTCGACGCCGGTGCCGGTGCGCACGAACAGCGCGTCGCGGAACATCAGCCGCAGCCGGCCGAGCGCATAGCTGACGGACGGCTGCGTGACGCCGAGCCGCAGCGCCGCGCGGCCGACGTGCCGCTCCTCGTAGACCGCACGAAACGTCTTCAGCAAATTGAGATCGAGATCCTGCACGCGCAGTTCGGACGGGTCGCCGTCGTGCGGCGCGGATTCGGCGCGGGCCGGGGCCGCCGGGCGGCCGGTTGCGGAGTGAGTCATCGGGGTTGCCTCGCGGTGACGGAAGGCGCGTGGCCGTAACGCCGCGCATACGCCTTCGCGAAATGGCCGAAGCCATGGATACCGTGCGCGATCAGCACGTCGGTCACGCTGCGCGCGTCGCCGCGTTGCAGCGCCGTGTGCACGGCGGCGAGTCGGCGTTCGCGCACGTAGGCGGCCGGCGTGGTGTGCAGGAACGCACGAAACGCGTGCTGCAGCGTGCGTGGCGCGACGCCCGCAACCGCCGCGAGCGCGGCGAGTGCGAGCGGTTCGCCGAGGTGCGCATCGACGTGATCGCACGCGCGGCGCACGTGGGCCGGCAAGGGCGGCGTGCCGCGCGCGAGCGCATCGCTGTACGAATGCGGCAGGTGCGTGAGCAGCAGCGACATCAGCCATGCGGTGAGGTCGGCGCCGAAGGTCGTCGCGGCCGTGCCGATGCCCGGCTGCGCACCGAGCCGGCACAGGTATTCGAAGGTCGGCAGCAGCAGCGCGGCGCCCGCGCCGGCACCGCCGGCCGCGAGATCGAACTGCAGCGGCCGCGTGAGCGTGGCCTGCAGCATGTCCTGCAGCTTGCGTTCGAGCGCGCCGCGTTCGAGCCGCAGCACGAGGTTGCGGCAATCGGGGCTCGTGCTCAGGCGGCTCGCGAGTGCGGGCGACGACACGGTCAGCTCGCCGGGGCCGGCGCGCGCGACGACGCTGCCGGCCTGCAGCTCGCATGCACCGGCGAGCGTCAGCCGGAACAGGAAGTGATCGGCATCGCCGCCGAAATCGATGCGCGTTTCGCGGCCGTAGCAGAGTTCGAGCAGCGCGCCGTGATGCAGCGGCACCTCGTACAGCTCCGCCTGAAACGGATCGCGGCCGCGTGCGGCCATCCGGTGCGGTCCGAGCCGGTGCGCGACCGCGCGTTCGACTTCGTCGGGGGCCTGCAGCGTGCCGAGCCGGTTCGGCGCATGGCGGGACAGGGCGATATCCATTCACGGACCTCGTAGCGGATGCAGGGGCTTGGCGGCAGGCGCGTCGCCGCGATTGCGTTGCGCGAACGGGCCTGCCGTTGCGCGTTTTGAAGCGACGCGGCGAAAGCCGCCGCGTAGTCTCGACAACACTCAATCACCGGGAGAAGACGATGAAGGTATGTGTTCTGGGCGGCGGCCACGGCTGCCATGCGGCGGCCATCGACCTGCTCGAGAAGGGCCATGACGTGACGTGGTGGCGGCGCGACCGCGAGCCGCATGCGCGGCTGCGCGAACTCGGCGTGCTGAACGTGACCGACTATCGCGGCAAGCGCACGGTGCCGCTCGGCGATGCGCCGGGTGCGATCCGCCTGACCGGCGATCTCGCGGCCGCACTGCGCGGCGCGCAACTCGTCGTGGTGCCGCTGCCTGCCACGTCGCACGACGCGCTCGCCGCGCAGGTCGCGCCGTTGCTGGAGGACGGCCAGGTCGTGTTCCTGCCGCCCGGCACGTTCGGCAGCTTCGTGTTCGCGCAGGCGGCGGCCGACGCCGGCAACCGTTCGCGCGTCGCATTCGCCGAGACGGGCACGTTGCCGTACCTGGTGCGCAAGCATGGCGACAACGACGTCGTGATCAGTGCCTACGCGACGCGCTTGCCGACCGGCGTGTTTCCGGCGAATGCCGCCGGTTGGGCATTCGACGTGCTGCGCGCGGGCTATCCGTCGGTCGAGCCGGTCGAGGATGCGTTGTCCGGCGCGTTGATGAACGCGGGGCCCGTGATCCATCCGCCGCTGATCCTGATGAATGCCGGGCCGCTCGAACACTTCGACGCATGGGACATCCACAACGAAGGTACGCAGCCGTCGATCCGTCGCGTGACGAACGCGCTCGACGCCGAACGCATCGCGGTGCGCGAAGCGCTCGGCTACCGCGCGCCGCATTTCCCGCTCGCGGATCACTACGCGACCGAAGGCGACGAATGGATGTACGGGCGCGGCGCGCACGGCAAGCTGACCGATAGCGGCGACTGGCGCGAGAAGATCGATCTGCGCACCCATCGTTACATGCTCGAGGACACCCGGCTCGGGCTGTCGTTCATCGTGTCGTGCGGGCGCTGGGCCGGGGTGCCGACGCCGGTTGCGCAGGGGCTGTTGAGCATCGCGAGCGCGGTCGCGGTGCGCGACCTGTATGCGGAAGGGCGCACGCTGGAACGGCTCGGGATCGCAGCGCTGTCGAAGGATGCGATGCGCACGCTGCTCGACAAGGGAGTCGCCGGAGGCGCGGCATGAGCGCGGCCGCCGAAGTGACGCGCGTGCATGTGCTCGGCGCAGGGCGCATGGGGCAGGGGATCGCGCTCGTGTTCGCGTTCGCGGGCCTCGACGTGACGCTGATCGACTTCAAGCGGCGCGATGCGGCTGGCCAAAGCGCGTTCGACGATCGCACGCGCGACGAGATCGCCAGGCCGCTGCACGCGCAGGTCGCGCTCGGCCGTATCGATGCCGCGCAGGCCGACGCGATCGTCGCGCGCATCGCGCTCGTCGCGCGGGAAGGTGCGGCGGAGGCCGTGCGCGATGCAGACGTCGTGTTCGAGGCGCTGCCCGAAGTGCTCGACGCGAAGGCCGACGCGCTGCGCTGGCTCGGCGAGCATGTCGATGCGCGCGCAACGATTGCGTCGACCACGTCGACGTTCGTCGTCACCGAATTGCAGCGCCATGTCGCGCATCCGGAGCGGATGCTGAACGCGCACTGGCTGAATCCCGCGCTGCTGATGCCGCTCGTCGAGATCAGCCGCAGCGATGCGACCGGCCAGTCGGTGGTCGACGCGCTTGCCGCGCTGCTCGAACGCGTCGGCAAGAAACCGGTGATCTGCGGGCCGGCGCCCGGCTACATCGTGCCGCGCATCCAGGCGCTCGCGATGAACGAGGCAGCGCGGATGGTCGAGGAAGGCGTCGCGAGCGCGGAGGACATCGACACGGCCATCCGCACCGGCTTCGGCCCGCGTTTCGCGGTGCTCGGGCTGCTCGAATTCATCGACTGGGGCGGTTGCGACATCCTGTACTACGCGTCGAAGTATCTGGCCGGCGAGATCGGCCCGCGCTTCGCACCGGCCGCGAGCGTCGTACGCAACATGGAAACCGGGCGCGACGGCGTGCGCACGGGGACCGGCTTCCACGACTATGCGAACGTGGATGTGCCCGCGTACATGCGGCAGCGGCTCGGCGAATTCGCGCGGCTGCTCGATCATCTCGGGTTGGCACCGGTGTTCGACGGCGCGCGGCGCAACCCGGACGCGTAGTCCGGACGTCGCAGACGCGTGAGCTTGCGGTGCCACGAAAGCGCGCACGTGGCACCGTGAACCGGCGGGTCGCTCGCCCGTCGGCGAAGACGCGGGCATGACGGTTGGCGCCGGCCGCGCGCTCATGCCGCCTCGCCGCGCGCGTCGGCGGCCGGGGCGGTACGCGTCTCGCGCATCACGCACAGCGTCGCGACGGTCACGAGGCCGAGCGCGATGAGGAACAGCGACACGGGCCACGACGCGTGATAGTGCGCGAGCAGCGCCGTCGCGATCAGCGGCGACATCCCGCCCGCGAAGATCGATGCGACTTCATGCCCGAGCGCGACGCCCGAGTAACGCACCTCGGTGCTGAACAGTTCGCCGACGAGCGCGGGCAGCGTGCCGATCATCGCGCCGTGGCTCACCGCCGTGCCGACCGTGAGCGCGAGCCACACGAGCGGCGTCACGCGTGTGTCGAGCAGCCAGAAGAACGGGAACGCGCACGCGACGAGGCTCAGCGCGCCGATCAGGTACACGGGCTTGCGGCCGATCCGGTCGGACAGCCGGCCCCATGCGAGCATTGCCCCCATCTCGACGATCATCGCAATCATCACGCCGGTCAGCATCACGCCGTTCGGAATGCCGACGTACTTGCCGTAGACGAGCGAGAACGCGAGGAAGATGTACGCGCCGCCGTTCTCGGCCACGCGCAGCCCCATCGCGAGCAGGATTTCCTTCGGGTGGCGGCGGACGCATTCGACGATCGGCAGATGCGTGTGCGCGCCGCTCTTGCCGGCCTGCTCGAAGTCGCGGCTTTCCGGCAGATGGCGGCGGATATAGATGCCGATCGCGAAGATGACGATGCTCGCGAGGAACGGCAGCCGCCAGCCCCACGTGCGGAACGCGTCGTCGGGCAGCGCCTGCGCGGCGAGAAACGCGGCCGACGACAGCACGAAGCCGCCGCCCACGCCGAGCTGGCTCCACGCGGCGTAGTAGCCGCGCTGTTCCGGCGGTGCGTTTTCGCTGATCATCAGCACGCCGCCGCCCCATTCGCCACCGGACGCGATCCCTTGCAGCAGGCGCAGCGCGACGAGCGCGGCCGGCGCCCACACGCCGACCTGCGCATAGGTCGGCAGCAGGCCGATCGCGAAGGTCGATGCGCCCATGATCAGCAGCGTCCACACGAGCGACGCCTTGCGCCCGTAGCGATCGCCGACGTGGCCGAACACGATTCCGCCGAGCGGCCGCGCGACGAAGCCGAGCGCGAAGGCCGCGAACGCGGCGAGGCTGCCTGCGAGCGGCGACGCGCCGGGTGGAAAGAACACATGGCCGAACACGAGCGCCGCGGCCGTGCCGTACACGAAGAAGTCGTACCACTCCATCGCGTTGCCGGCGACGGAGGCGATGACGATCCGGCGCAGCTGCCGGTCGGCGAGCGGCCGGGCGGCGCTCGGGAATTGCACGGTGTCGGTCGGGACCATGGCGGACTCTGAAGGGGAGGCGGGCGCGTGCCGTCTTTGCAGCACTGCGGGCTAGTGTTGTCGGCACCGTGCCCCCGGTCAAATCCGCAGAAAAAGGGGAGGGTCATCACTCCGGCTGATGATGGTCGCGGCGCTTCCCCGCGCCTATTCCACGCTTTCCCGCAGCAGCGCGATCATCCGCTGCGCCAGCGGCGGCACGTACGCGCCCGCCCGGTGCATGGCGCCGATGCGCCGGTCGAGTTCGAGCTCGCCGGCCCGCAGGTCGAGCGCGCGCAATCCGGTTATCTGGTCGAGCGCATCCATGCCGCCGACGCACAGCAGCGGCGTGCCGCGCAACAGCTGCAGCAGCGACGTATTGCCGAAATCGGTCTCGATGCGCAGGCGCGGCGCCGGTAGGCCGCGTGCGCGGAACGCGTCGTCGATCCGGTGCCGCACGGGAATCGTCGCTTCCGGCAGCAGCCATTCCTGATCGGCGAGATCGGCGAGCGTGAGCCCGCGCTTGCGCTGCAGCGGGTGCGCGGCGTCGGCGAGCACCGTCAGCCGGTCGTCGAGCAGCGTGATGGTTTCGAGGCCGGCATCCTGCTGCTGCGGTTCGGGCGCGACGACGAGATCGAGCTCGCCGGCCGCGAGCAGGTCGAGCAGTTCGCGCGCGAGCCGGCAGCGCAACCGCAGTCGCGCGGCCGGCCGTTCGCGGATCAGCTGCCGGCACGCACCGAGCACGAACGCATTGGGCACGGTCGGCGAGTAGCCGATCCGCACCACGCCCTGTTCGCCGCCGCGAATCGCGCGCATCTCCTGCATCGCGTCATCGAACTCGAGCGCGATCCGCTGCGCGCGCGCGACGAAGCGTGCGCCGGCCGGCGTCGGCGTCATCCCGTTCGCGGTGCGCTCGAACAGCGTCACGCCGACTTGCGCTTCCAGCCGCTGCACGGCTTTCGTGAGCGCCGGCTGCGACAGCCCCAGCGCCTCCGCGGCCTTGCCGATGCTGCCGTGCCGCTCCACGGCCAGCAGGTACTCCAGATCGCGCGTGTCCATCGGGGGATTCCTGTCGGTTATGACTTTATATCCAGTGATGCATTGTGGTGATGCCTGGGCATCTTACAGACTGGGGGCACTGTTCGACCAGGAGAATCGTTTTGAGCTTCGCCTACTTCCTGCGGCGCGCGGCCCGTTACTGGGGCAGCCAGCCCGCCGTGATCCACCGCGACCGCGCCGTCACCTACCGACAGCTCGACGAGCGCTCGACGCGGCTCGCGAATGCGCTGCGCGGCCTCGGCTTCGCGCCCGGCACACGCATCGCCGTGCAGGCGCGCAACTGCATCGAGCTCGTCGAGATCGAATGCGCGCTGTACAAGGCCGGCCTCGTGAAAGCCGCGCTGAATCCGCGCTTCACGGCGGCCGAGGCCGCCGACGTCGTCGGCAACTGCGCGCCCGCCGCGTTCATCGGCGGGCGCGGCTACACGGATTACACGCCCGATTCGCCGGGCTTCGCGTCGGTCGAGCGGTTCGTATCGATCGGCGGCGCGGTGTCCGGCTATCTCGACTACGAAACGCTGCTTGCCAAGGGCGGCGAGACACCGCCCGACTACCTGCCGGCGCCGGACGATCTTGCCGTGCTGCATTTCTCGTCCGGCTCGACGGGGCGCATCAAGGCCGCGATGCAGAGCTACGGCAACCGGCTCGCGTCGCTGCGCAAGATCGTGCTGGGGATGGACCGCCCCGCGCTGCCCGGCGACCGGCTCGCGCTGATCGGCCCGATCACGCATGCGTCCGGGATGCTGATGCAGCCGTACCTGTTCTGCGGCGCGACGCTCGTGCTGTTCGACGCGTTCGAGCCCGCGCATTTCCTCGCCGACGTCGCGCGCCAGCGCATCACGCACACGTTCATGGTGCCGGCGATGGTCAACATGCTGCTGAACGCGCCCGAGCTCGCGCAGGCCGATCTGCGCAGCCTGAAGGTGCTCGGCTACGGCGCGGCGCCGATGGCGCCGGCGCGCATCGAGGAAGCGTGGGCGCGCATCGGCCCCGTGCTGTCGCAAGGCTATGGCGCGAGCGAATCGACATCGGGCGTCACGCGGTTCGGTATCGCCGACCATGCGCACGCGCTGCTGCACGACCGCGAGCGTCTCGCGTCGTGCGGCCGGCCGCTCGGGGAAACCGAGGTGCGTGTGGTCGATGCCGACGGGCGCGAAGTCGAAGGCGACGCGATCGGCGAGATCGTGATTCGCGGCGCGGACGTGTTCCAGGGCTACTGGAACGCGCCGGAGCTGACGCGCGAGGTGCTGGTCGACGGGTGGCTGCACACGGGCGACCTCGCGCGCACCGATCGCGACGGCTTCATCTATCTGGTCGACCGCAAGCACGACATGATCATCTCGGGCGGCTTCAACGTGTATCCGACCGAAGTCGAAGCGGCGCTCTACCGGCACGAAGGCGTGCTCGAGGCCTGCGTGGTCGGTGTGCCCGACGACAAGTGGGGCGAGGCCGTGAAGGCGGTGGTCGTGCTGCGTGCCGGCCGCGATGCGCAGGCGAACGATCTCGTCGCACACTGCCGCGCGCAGCTCGCCGACTACAAGCTGCCGCGCTCCATCGATTTCGTCGCCGAGCTGCCGAAGAACGCGAACGGCAAGATCGCCCGCAAGCTCGTGCGCGAGCAGTACTGGCGCGGTGTCGCGCGCCGCGTCAACTGAAGGAGCCCGTCATGTTCGATCATCTGCAACGCCCTGAATTCGTCGCGCTGCGCGCGGCCGTGCTGCGCTTCGTCGACGACGAACTGCGCCCGATCGAGCGCGAGCTGCAGCTCGACTCCGAGGATGTGTGGCCGCGCGACGTGCTGCGCCGCGTCTGGCAACGCTCGGCCGCGCTCGGCTTCTATACCGCGAGCCTGCCCGTCGAGATCGGCGGGCAGGGGCTGTCGATCGCCGAGGTGTGCGCGCTGAAGGCCGACCTCGCCGCGTGCGGCGCGGCGCTCGCGCCGCACGTGCTCGGCGAACTCGGCGGGCCGCCGCGCGTCGGCAACATGCTGAAGTACGCGACGCCCGCGCAGCTCGATCGCTATTTCAGGCCGGTGATGCGCGGCGAGAAATCGACGTGCTTCGCACTGACCGAGCCACACTCGGGCTCGGACGCGATGAGCATCCGCACCACGGCGGTCGAGGACGGCGATGCGCTCGTGATCAACGGCACGAAGCACTACATCAGCGGCGCCCCGTTCGCCGATTTCGCGATCGTGATGTGCGTGACCGATGCGTCCGCGACGCCGCCGCAGATCACGGCCGTGCTGGTCGATCTCGACCTGCCTGGTGTGACCGTCGAGCACGAGTACGTGCCGATGTCCGGCCAGCACATCGACGCGGACATCCGCTTCGTCGACGTGCGCGTGCCGCGCGAGAACGTGTTCGGCGGGCCCGGCAACGGCTTCCGGCTCGGCATGTCGCGCATCAACGTGAACCGGCTGCTGCATTGCCCGACGATGCTCGGCCTCGCAATGTCGGCGTATCGGGCGTCGCTCGATTACGCGCGCACGCGCCGGCAGTTCGGCGGCCCGATCGCGCGGTTCCAGGCGATCCAGCACATGCTGGCCGACATGGCCGCCGCGTTGTGGGCATGCGAAAGCATGATCGCGCATACGGCCGCGCTCGCCGATTCAGGCGCCGACCTGCGGATGACGGCGGCCGCATGCAAGCTGTACGTGTCGGAGCGCTGCTTCGAGGTCGCGGACAAGGCCGTGCAGATCCACGGCAACGTCGGCGTCACGCGCGGCCATCCGGTCGAGCAGACGTTCCGCAAGCTGCGGATGTTCCGGATCCTGACCGGTACCAGCGAGATCCAGCGCAACACGATCGCGAAGGCGATTCTCGAACCGGCCGGCGCGGGAGCCGGTGCATGACGGCCCGCGACGACGCGGCCGACGCCTGGCCCGCCGCCGATGGTGACGCGCCGGCCTGGTCGTGCCTGCGCGGCGTGCGGATCGTCGATGCCGGCCAACTGCTGCCCGGCCCGCATGCGTGTGCGTTGCTGCGCCAGCTCGGCGCCGACGTGATCAAGGTCGAGCCGCCGGGCGGCGACGCGTTGCGGCAGTTCGGTGCCGACACGTTTGCGCAGTTCAATCGCGGCAAGCGCTCGATCGTGCTCGACCTGAAGACGCCCGACGGCCGCGCACGCTTTCTCGATCTCGTGCGCGATGCCGATGCGGTGGTCGAAGGCAACCGGCCCGGCGTGATGGCGCGGCTCGGGCTCGGCTACGACGTGCTGGCGCACACGAACCCGCGCATCGTGCTGTGCTCGATCACCGGCTACGGGCAGGACGGCCCGTATGCGAACCGTCCCGGCCACGACCTGAACTTTCTTGCCGACGCCGGTTACTGGTCGGTGCCCGCGCAACTGCACGATACCGTCGCGCGGCCGCGCGTGCGGCTGGCCGATCACGCCGCCGCGCTGCACGCCGCGCTCGCGCTCGCGGTCGCCGTGATGAGCGCGCGCGCGAGCGGGCGCGGCCAGCATCTCGACGTGTCGATCCACGACGCGATATTCGCGTGGACCGCACCGGCCGCGTGGGCGCTGCGCACCGGCCGCGATACGCGCGACGCGGCACGCTGGGTGATGCCCGACAACGACCTGTTCGAGACTGCCGACGGCCGGCACATCGTGCTCGCGACGCTCGAGGACAAGTTCTGGGCCGCGTTCGCGGATGCGCTCGGCGACGCGTATCCGGCGCTGCGCGAACCGCGTTTCGCCCAGCGCGCGGGCCGGCAGCAGCACCGGCACGCGCTTGGCGCACTGTTGCGCGCGACTTTCGCGACGCGCACGCAGGACGACTGGATGCGCGTGCTCGGCGCACTCGGGTTGCCGGTGTCGCGCGTGCCCGACGCGGGCGCGGTATTCGACGATCCGCACGTGCGCGCCCGCGGCGTCGCCCGCGAGGTGGCCGCCGACCGGTCGCTCGCGGTGCGCTTCCCGGTGAAATTCTCGCTTGGCCTGCCGGACGGCGACGACCGTGTACCGGCGCCCGGCGAGCACGGCGGCGGATAGCGCGACGCCACTGGCCGCCCACGATAAATAGACAGGAGACAGCCATGACGAATGGTGCGCAGTACCGCCCCGGACGGGCGTGGTCCATCGCGACGATGCTCGCGCTGATGATGCTGGTGAATTTTCTCGACAAGGTCGTGCTCGGCCTCGTGTCGGTGCCGATGATGCGCGACCTGCATCTGAGCCCGACGCAGTTCGGCGTGATCGGCGGCAGCCTCAACTGGCTGTTCGCGGTCGCGGCGGTCGCGGGCGGCATCGCCGCGAACCGCTGGCCCGCGAAATGGCTGCTGTTCGCGATGGCGGCCGCATGGGCGCTGCTGCAACTGCCGATGCTCGCCGCGAGTTCGATCTGGGTCGTCATCGCGTGCCGTGTGCTGCTCGGCATCGGCGAAGGGCCCGCGTCGCCGGTCGCGACGCACGCGATCTACAAATGGTTTCCCGATACGCGGCGCAATCTCCCGGTCGCGCTGCTGCACCAGGGCAGCGCGCTCGGCCTGCTGATCGCGGGGCTCGCGATTCCGGTCGTCACGTCGCACTGGGGCTGGCGCGCGAACTTCGCGGTGCTGGCGCTGCTGGGCGCGGTGTGGTGCGTCGCGTGGGCGCTGTTCGGCGAGGAAGGCACGCTGTCGCGCAGCTCGCGGGCGGCGGGCGGCGAGCGCGTGCCATACGGGCGGCTGCTGACCGATCGCACGGTGCTCGGCAACTTCCTCGGCCATTTCGCGGCGAACTGGATTCTCGCGATGACGCTCACGTGGATGCCGACCTACCTGCAGCTCGGGCTCGGCTTCGGGCCGCACGAGGCGGGGCGGATGTTCGCGCTGTTCGTCGCGGTCACGACGCCGCTCAGTCTCGCACTGGCATGGCTGTCGCAGACGTTGCTCGCGCGCGGCATGCCGTCGCGTCACGGACGCGGCACGTTCATCGCCGTCACGCTCGCCATCGCCGGCGTGATGCTCGCCATGCTGCCGGTGCCGGAGGTGCCGCGCGCGGCAAAGCTCGTGCTGCTGACCCTCGGCAGCGGCCTGACGCTGACGATGTATTCGATCGGCCCGGCGATGCTCGCCGAGGTGACGCCGGACGCGCAGCGCGGCGGCGTGCTCGCGCTCAGCAACGGCTTCGCGTCGCTCGCGGGACTCGGCGCACCGGTCGTCACCGGGATGCTGATCGAGGCGAGCGGAGCGTCGGTGGCGCGCGGTTTCGAGCAGGCGAGCGTCGTGTGCGGCGTCGTGCTGATCGCCTGCGGCGTGCTCGGCGCCTGGTGCCTCGATCCGCAGCGCTCGCTGCGGCGCCTCGCGGGCGAGACGGCGCGCCCCGTGCCGCCGGTCGGCGCGTGCGGCCGCTAGCGCCGCCGGACCTGTTGCATCGCATTCGGCGTACGGCCCGCCAGCCGGGCCGCGGCGCCTTTCGACGGGAAGCAGTACCACGATACGCCGCGCGACGACGCGGCAGGAGGAGACATGAAGAAGATGATCGCGGCGGCGCTGATCGCCGCGCTGTGGGGGAGTGCGCATGCGCAGTCGAGCGTGACGCTGTTCGGCCGGATCGGCGGCGGCGTGCGCTGGGTCAACGGGCTGCCGGGCGGCAGCCAGGTCGGGTTCAACAACAACATCATCGCGGGCAACGAGTTCGGGATTCGCGGCAAGGAGGATCTGGGAGGCGGGCTGAAGGCGCTGTTCGTGCTCGACGGCGCGTTCAACAGCGGCACCGGTGCGCTGAAAACCTCCGGCACGCTGTTTTCGCAGGCCGCGTATGTCGGCCTGGCCGGCGATTTCGGCCGCCTGACGCTCGGCCGCCAGTTCAACGTCGCGGAAGACCTCGGCATTGCGCTCGATCCGCTCGG
The DNA here is from genome assembly GCF_017104865.1 of Burkholderia sp. Ac-20349. Classification (NCBI taxonomy): domain Bacteria; kingdom Pseudomonadati; phylum Pseudomonadota; class Betaproteobacteria; order Burkholderiales; family Burkholderiaceae; genus Burkholderia; species Burkholderia sp. Ac-20349. The sequence continues at coordinate 2,608 of NZ_JAAGPM010000104.1, read as the reverse complement.
CGGGCGTGGGCAATCGCTCGCGGTCGAGCCGGGCGTGCTGTTCGACGGCAACTTCTTCACGCTCGACTCGCGCTTCAACAACACGATCAAGTATCTCGGGCAGGCAGGCGGCCTGCGGTTCGGCGCGAACTATTCGCCCGGCGGCGTCGCGGGCAGCTCGCATGCGGGCACCAGCTATTCGACGGCCGCGATGTACACGTATTCGGACCTGATGGGTGGCGTGTCGTATGCGAAGACGTACAGCCCGGACGGCTCGCAGTCGGCGCAGACGATCCAGGCGGGCGGCACGCTGCAGCTCGGCCGTGCGCGCTTCTACCTGAGCTATGCGTCGCTGAACGTGCGCGCGAACAAGGCCGGCGCACCGTCGCGGCGCGACGATATCCCGTCGTTCGGTGTCGTCGTGCAGCCGCTGCCGTCGGTGCAGCTGAGCGCGGCCGCGTTCTACGACCGCGCGCGCAATCTCGGCAACGTGTCGGGCGCGGACGGTCACAAGCTGACGACCTACGCGATCGCCGAGTACTTCCTGTCGAAGCGCACCGAGCTGTATGTCGAGGTCGATCGCAACGGGATGACCGGCGCATACATGCGCGATCCGGCGACGATCGCGGCGCTGAACCTGCGGCGCGGTGCGAGCGCGACGACCGGTGTGTCGATCGGACTGATGACGCAGTTCTGAGTTTTTTCAACGAATTTTCAGGAGTGTGATTCGATCATGCGTACTTCATCCCGACTGGCTGCAGCGTTGCTGACGGCGGCATGCTGGACCGTCGCCGCCCACGCGCAACCCGATGTTGCGAGCGCGGCGATCCCGGCATCGGCGGACGCGGCCGTGCAGGCATCGGCGCAGGTAGCTGCTTCCGCTGACCTGTCGCCGGCACAACACAAGGCGGCCGACCGCAAGCTGAAACGCCGCGTCAGCACGGCGCTCGCGCGCACGAAAAACCTCAACGTCACGCGCATCCTCGTGCGGGTGCGCGACGGCAGCGTGACGCTCAGCGGCTCGGTCACCGATACGAACCAGGTGAATCTCGCGGCGGCGGTTGCGCGGCGCGTCGACGGGGTCGTGTCGGTATCGAACCTGCTGCGCATCGATGGCCAGCAGCCTTGATCGCCGGGCACAAAGGCACTTTCTTTCCACTACGAGACATGATTCGATGCGAATTCATCGACGCTTTACCGCGACCCGGCGCACTCGCCGGCTGGCCGACACCTTCGTACTGGCCGGCGGGCTCGCGCTCGCCACGATCGCGCACGCTGCACCCGACGCCGTCACACCGGGCATGATGCAAGGCTTCCCGCCATCGGCCGACCAGGTCGTCAACAAGGCGAACGCGTTCACGCCGGCGCGCCTGCGCTGGGCGTTGGGCAATACGCGGCTGCTCGCGCCGACGGCCGGGATCCGGCACGCGGCCATGCCGATGCCGCTGCCCGAGCAGCCGGCCTCCGGCCTCGACACGCTGCCCGTGACGATCGGCGGCGAGACGCTGGCGCTCGAGGCGTACCTGCGCGCAACGCATACGGACGGCTTCATCGTCGTGCAGCGCGGCCGGATCGTCTACGAGCGCTACTTCGACGGCTTCCGGCCCGACCAGCCGCACGCGTGGGCGTCGATGACGAAATCGGTGACGGGCCTGCTGGCCGCGCAGATGATCGAATCCGGCATGCTCGACGCGGGCGCGCCGCTTGCGCGCACGGTGCCGGAACTCGCCGACACACCGTTCGGCAGCGCGACGCTGCAGCAGAACCTGGACATGGAAGTGCCGACCGCGTACGCACCGGGCGTCCCACCCGATCTCGGCCTGTTCGGCGCGGTCGGGCTGGTGCCGCACCGTGAAGGCGCGCCGGCCAGCATCGCCGACTTCCTGCTGACCGTGCAGCGTGTACCGGACGTGGCGCCCGGCAGCACGTGGTTCTACCAGAACGGTTCGCCGGAAGCGGTCGCGTGGGCGATGCAGCGCGCGACGGGGCAGTCGTGGAGTGCGCTGGTCGAGCGGTGGCTGTGGCGCGATTTCGCGGAAGACGATGCGTACGTCGTCGTCGACCGCAACGCGATGGCGATGGCGAGCGGTGGGCTCTACACGACGCTGCGCGATGCCGCGCGCTTTGCCGAGCGCGTGCGCACGGGGCTCGGCGGTGCACGTGGCGCGCTGCCCGCCGCGACGATTCGGGCGGCACTGCAGCCCGCGCACAACGCGGCGCTGTTCGCGAAGGGCAACGTGATCGCGGGCAAGGACGGCTATGCGTATCGCGACTACTGGTACCAGGTGAACGATGGCGACGGTTCGTTTGCGGCGGCGGGGCGGTTCGGCCAGTCGATCCTCGTCGATCCGAAGCACGCGCTGACGATCGTGAAGTTCTCGTCGTCGCCGGATTTCGCACCGCGCGCGCTCGACGCGCACGGCGAAGCGACACGGCCGCGCGCGGCGCTCGAACGCGGCGATGCGTTGAGCATGGTGGCGCGCGCGGTTGCCGACCGGCTGCGCTAGCTGTGAAGCTTCAATAGGTTGTATCGATGGTTCATCCGGACTGAGTCTGGGAGACTGGAAGTCGCCAAACACCCAACCTTCCAGGAACCCAGCCGGATGAACACCCATAAGAATGCCCGACT